>CATPCK010000189.1 GCA_955652655.1 uncultured Ktedonobacteraceae bacterium
AGCTTAGGAAGCGGCTTCGTACCCGTAGGGGCGGGGGTGGTTGGGACGAAGGGTGGAGACGCTTGCGTCGCCCTCGTCCTGCTCCCGCGAACGCTTTTCCCCTCCTTTCTGGGCGACGCATGGGTCCCCACTCCACTCCACACCACTCCCGCCCCTAAGAACACGACCATATACCCCCAAAAAACCCTACCTCACATAGCCACAATATCCGAACCGGACCACCGCTCGGCAAGATTGCCGATCACAGGTAATTTGAAGTACTTTCCCTGGAAAGCGTTGATCATCCCCACCAGCCAGCCTATGAACCCCGCGGCCCAGACCACCAGGTTACCCAGGCTCAAAATCAGACCCACAAGGAAGAGACTCCTACACACAAATCTGTCAAATGCGTAGAAGTCTCTTGCCTGCATTACACCCCCTCTCAGGGAGTTATTGCCAGTGCCTACATCCCTGAAACGCCCTGGTTTGCATATTTTTCTGCGTAATCGCCAACGATGGGCAACTTGAAGTACTTGCCCTGGAAGCCGTTGATCAACAGGACGATGTAGCCTACCAGTCCTACAATGCCAACGGCCCAACTAACGAGAGCCACAAGCAACCCTATTCCAGGAACGCCGAAACCGCCGATCACACTGAGAATGATATTGATCACCGTCAGGCTGCCAAAGAACAGGATCGACTGCATCGCGTGGAAGCGCACGAAGCGATTCTGCTTCTCCATAAAGAAGAATATGAGACCTGTCACCCAGGTCAAAACATAGCTCAGGCCAGCTTCAACATTAGGCGACATGCCCATGGATGTTGGGCCAAGGGGGCTCTGGGTGCCAGGAGGCACTCCATACGGGCCCTGCTGGTAACCACCTTGCTGATAACCGCCTGCTGGCGGCTGATTTCCACCATATTGCTGCCCACCGCCATACTGCTGTCCGCCTGGCTGCTGTCCATAGCCGGGCTGTTGGCCACTGTAGGGATCTGTTGGCTGCGGTTGGGGTTGTGGTGGCGGGGAATAGCCACCATATTGACTGGGTTGATTTGGGTCTTGACCCTGGTTAGGATTCCAACTCATGTAAGTATTCCTCGTTTCTGCCTGGTATAAGACCATGTAGTAAAAAAAAGTTGTTCCTTTCACTACTGGTAATACAATATCGTAGAAGCCTTAGCATCGAAATGCAGGTTTCACAACTACCTCTACCTATGTATTACGTAGTATACTCTGAAAGGTTTGTATTGTGAACCATATAGTTCACAAATGAAATGGTAATAATACCATTTTTCAACTGCATTAAAAGGGGAGATATACGGGGGACACCTCTCAATCCCCCGGCTAGGAGCCGTGTGTATCAGCTTCCTTAGCGCGTAAATTCGGGTAAGAATCGTGTGCGATACGATCGACCTGGGGAATGATTATCGTTGTTGGATCACTTTCGCCTGTATCTCCCTCAGGCTGCTCATCCTCGGGAAAACCAGGACGGCGCTGTGTTTGGTCACGGTTGCCCGCTACCCGTTGATCTATCTGCAATGGGCGAGGTTCAGTTAAAACCTGCCCCTTCTGGCTCTCACTTTCTGTCTCAGGGTGAGACGCGCTGAGCAGTGCGATATCAATAACCTGGTCCATCGTCTCTACAAAGGTAAAACGTATGCGGCGCTGAATTTTAACTGGTATATCAGCCATGTCTTTCTTATTTTCTGCTGGAACGATCAAATGGTGGATGTTTGCTTGATGAGCTGCAAGCACTTTCTCTTTCAATCCACCCACGCCCAGTATACGTCCATGCAAGGTGATTTCTCCGGTCAAAGCAATATTCTCGCGGATAGGACGCCTGGTAATTGCTGAAATCAAAGCCAGTGTGATGGTGATACCTGCTGAGGGACCATCCTTGGGAATGGCGTTTTCAGGTAGATGAATATGCAGGTCGGTAGTTTCTTGAAAATTCGGATCAATTTCCAGCATGTTGGCCCGTGAGCGCACATAAGTCAGCGCGGCAATCGCTGATTCACGCATAACATCGCCCAGCTGGCCCGTAATCAGTAAATCACCTTTGCCCACCAGTGTGACAACCTCTACGGGCAGCAATATCCCTCCGTTCTCTGTAACAGCTAAACCCATAGCGATGCCGATCTGCGTTTTTTGCTCGGCTGCGGTGAATGTGTAACGCGGAGGACCCAGGTATTGTTCCAGGCTGTTCGTCGTCAGGCGGAGATACGTTTTTGGCCTCTCGATGATACGCCGGGCGGCCTTGCGACAGATAGTGGCCAGCTGGCGTTCGAGGTTGCGTACACCGGCCTCACGAGTGTAATCCGTCACAATATGTTGCATGACGGACTGAGGAATCTTCACCTGTTCAGGTGTCAGCCCATGCTCGTTCAATACCTTTGGCAGGAGATAGCGCAGCCCGATGGCGACCTTCTCCTCAAACATATAGCCAGGAAGATCAATAATATCCATGCGGTCGGCAAGGGCTCTCGGGATCTGATACTTCACATTCCCGGTGCAGATGAAAAAGACCTCCGAGAGATCGTAGGGAATTTCGAGGTAATGATCGGTAAAGGTATTATTCTGCTCCGGGTCCAGCACTTCCAGCAGCGCTGCAGCCGGATCACCACGATACTCCGCGGAGAGTTTGTCGATTTCGTCGAGAAGGAAAACTGGGTTACTGACGCCCACAGTTTTCATTGACTGGATAATACGTCCCGGCAGCGCGCCGACATAGGTGCGGCGATGTCCGCGAATTTCCGCCTCGTCGTGCACGCCACCAAGCGAAATGCGGGCAAACTTGCGTCCTAATGCGTTGGCTATCGAGCGACCCAGGGACGTTTTACCGACTCCAGGGGGACCGATGAAGCAAAGAATCTGTCCTTGACTCTCACTTTTCGTATGCCCGCCGCGATCAGCCAGCTGTTGCCGCAGCTGGCGTACCGCCAGGAATTCAATGATGCGTTCCTTGATGCCTTCCAGTCCATAATGGTCCACGTCGAGGATGCGCCGCGTCTCTTCAATGTCAAAGTGGTCCTGGGTCCGTTCGTTCCATGGAAGAGCCAGTACCCAGTCGATGTAGGAGCGCAACACGGCCACCTCAGCGGATTGCGGAGGGGTGCGCTCCAGGCGGTCGATCTCTTTGCGTATCTTCGCCATAGCCTCGGTAGGCAGGTGTTTTTCGCTCACTCTTGCCCGCAGTTCCTCGACCTCGCTAGAGGTCTCCATCCCCAATTCTTCCTGGATGGCCCGCAATTGCTCGCGCAGGTAATATTCTTTCTGTGTGCGATCTACCTGCGAGCGAACACGGCTGCGAATAGTCGATTCCAGTTCGAGAATCTCGATCTCATTGCCCATGATCACGCAGATTTTCTCCAAACGCTCCAATGGATCCACCGTATCCAGCAGATCCTGCTGTTGCTGCGTATCGGTGACCAGGTGTGCCGCGAGCATATCTGAAAGACGTGCGGACGTTTTGATCGCCACAATGGAGTTAATATCTTCAACCGAGAAACGGCGGTTCAGCTGGGCATAATGCTCAAAGAGATTCGTGGCATGGCGCACGAGGGCATCCGCCTGGGCGCCACGCGCCTGCGGCTCCTGGGGAATATCGACTGTGACGCGCATAAAAGGTTCGAGTTCAAAAAATTCCTCGATTTTGACGCGGTGTAAGCCACTCAACAGGACCTGCAGACTGCCATCCTGCTGGCGGTGCATCGTCGTTATTTCGACAAGGGCACCTGTGGTATAGATGTCTTTAGGTTGAGGATCCTCTATATCTGGATCACGTTGCGAGGCTGTGATCAGAGCGCGATCAGGCCGCATCATCGCTTCTTCGACAGCGCGTACAGACTTCTCTCGCGCAATAGCTAGCGTCATACGTGTACGCGGGAATACCACCATATTTTTTAACGCCACGAGAGGATACACTTCTTGAGTATCCAGGGATACTTCCTGGCGTTCCTGCTCAGTCATGAATTGCCGCCCGTTTCCTTTCAAGAGATAGGTCTAAAGCGATATTGTATGTTCATAAGAAGCAAAAAAGTGATGAGTCTGCATTATGCAGACTCATCTTCAGGGTATGCAGTTGTTCGATTACTGCGCGTCTCAAGTAAAGGCTTGTGATGGGAAGTAATCACATCGCTGTTGATGATGACTTTCTTCACATCCCCGCGCGATGGAATTTCGTACATCACGTCGAGCAGCACATCCTCGATGATACTGCGCAACCCTCGCGCTCCAGTACGCTGCTTGAGTGCGCCTTCAGCAGCGGCCTCAAGAGCGTCATTGGTAAAGACTAATTCAACACGGTCAAGCTGTAAAAACTTCTGATACTGTTTGATTACCGCGTTCTTCGGCTCGGTCAATATGCGGATCAGAGCTTCTTTATTCAGGCTATCCAGCGAGACGGGGACCGGTAAGCGTCCCACGAACTCAGGAATTAAGCCGTACTTGAGGAGATCATCGGGAATGAGATGGGTTAAAATCGATTCTTCTGATTTTTCATCTTTAGAGCCGGTACCCCTGAAACCCATTGTCCTGTTGCTGCCCAGGCGCTGCTCAACTATCTTATCCAGCCCTTCAAAGGCCCCGCCGCAGATAAAGAGGATATTGGCGGTGTTGATCTGAATGAAATCCTGGTGAGGATGCTTGCGTCCTCCCTGTGGTGGCACATTGGCGATGGTACCCTCGATAATCTTGAGCAGCGCCTGTTGCACACCTTCACCGGAAACATCGCGGGTGATCGAAGGATTGTCTGACTTGCGCGCGATTTTATCGATCTCGTCAATATACACAATCCCCCGCTCGGCGCGAGCTACATCAAAATCTGCCGTCTGGATAAGCCGCAGCAGAATGTTCTCGACATCCTCACCAACATAGCCAGCTTCTGTCAGCGCCGTCGCATCGGCAATGCAGAAAGGCACGTCCAGTACCTTGGCCAGCGTTTGCGCCAGCAATGTTTTCCCACAGCCAGTCGGGCCAATCATCAGAATGTTGCTCTTCCCAAGCTCAACGTCGTCGATCTGCATACCCACGTTAATGCGTTTGTAATGATTGTACACAGCCACCGCCAGCGTCTTTTTGGCTCGCTCCTGTCCAATAACGTATTGACTTAGTTGCTCATAAATCTTCTTCGGTGCCGGTATCTTGCCCGTCTGGAGGCGTGGCTTCGTGACTGTAGCCTGCTCTTCTTCGATAATTTCACGACAGAGATCGATACACTCATCGCAGATATAGACACCACCGGGACCTGCTATGAGCCGCTGCACCTGATCCTGGCTCTTTCCGCAAAATGAGCAACGGTATGTCATTCGCGTATTTTTCGAGTTTGCCACGTTTATTTGTTACCTTTCCCTCATACGCAGCTAGAGAGCCACATCTGATCGCTATATCTCTATTCTACAACATCCATCGCAGTGTCATCTGTTCCACGCACTTCAGCTTCGTCCGTTTGACTACGTACATCTTCAGTCTCTGTGCTTACGGTATCTTCTACGTTGACAGTTTCACCAGCAAGAGCTGCGGCCTCCGCGTTCTCCATGCTGATTTCTTCCTCCGCGACCTCCTCTGCGGGATCAGGATCAGTCGTTAATTCTACCAGGCGTGTGACGGTTTTCTCGCGACGATAGTTGACAACTATCGCCCGGATCTGTGCCTCTGTACGCGGCAGTGGTTGACCTGCCTGCTCATAGGCGCGGAAAATCGCCTCTACCTCTTCCGGTAAAATGCTGATCTGTTCCTGGCTAGCTACCTGGTCCAGTACAAGTTCACGCTTGACGCGCTTTTCAGCATCGGGTTCAATATCTTTCAGGTACTCTTCCCGCGTTTTTTTCATCATGAGCAGGTATTGGTCTATTGACATGCGCTGCTGTTCCAGCAGATGTGAAAGCTGGTGCAGCATCTCTTCGGCCTCATCCCGGACAAGCAATGGGTGCAGGGTGATCTTAGACTGCTCGATCACTGCATCGACGACTTTCTCGCGCAGCTCATCACGAATACGCCGCTGC
Organism: uncultured Ktedonobacteraceae bacterium; assembly: GCA_955652655.1. Lineage (GTDB taxonomy): Bacteria > Chloroflexota > Ktedonobacteria > Ktedonobacterales > Ktedonobacteraceae > UBA11361. The sequence continues at coordinate 5,983 of CATPCK010000189.1, forward strand.
TTACTCTCGAGAATATTATCGCTGACGGCCTTGCGCAGGTCTTCCAGGTTATCATATTGACCCTCGGTGACCGTGCCGGCCAGCGCATCGTCGAATTCTGGAACCTCTTTCACCTCCACCTTGTACAGAGTTACCTTGTAGTGGGCTTCTTTTCCGGCCAGTTTATCATTGCTGTAATCTTCTGGCAAGACAGTGGTAAACTCTTTGCTCTCTCCCGCTTTCATACCGACCATATGCTCATCCATACCAGAGAACAGGCCGTATCGCTCTCGCGTGAGTTCAAAGGGATTGTCTTTCAGGTCGGAGACGTTCTTCTCTTCAACAGTGAGTTGGAGATCAACGGTCACGCGGTCATCATATTCGGCGGGACGTTCAACCTCATGCCACGTGGCCTGCCGGTCGCGCATAGACTCTAGCTCGCGCTCAACCTCTTCGGATGTGACCTCAGCTTCTTCGCGTTCAAAGTGCAATGAACGATAATCGCCGAGTTCAACAGGGGTAATGATTGGCACCTTCAAGCTGAAATGATAGGGTTGGCCCATCTCAAAAACAGGGGCATCCAACTCTGGCTGCGTAATGGGGCTTAGCTCATGCTCTTTAATGGCGTTGCGATAGGTCTCGGTAATCAGATCATCAAGACCCTCCTGGTAGATATATTCTTTGCCGACTTTGCGCTCGAGTAGAGAACGGGGTGCTTTGCCACGACGAAAGCCCTGCACATCAACTTTTTGTACCAACTTGCGGTACGCCTTATCTGAAGCCTTTTCCAGTTCGTCCCAGGACAATTCTACATCAAGGACGGCCTCACTGGAAGGCAATTTTTCAACCGAAACCTTCACATTTCCTCCAACAGGTAAACAGTTTAGGGGTGCAAGGGACCGCGTCCCCTGCCGGGGTGCGGGGTGTCCCCACCCTCCCTCCTTAAATCTGCCGCCGAAGGCGGCAAAAGAAAATAAGATATAGATCCTAAAATATGCTCAAAATATTCTGGGAAGCACAGATATGCACTAACCAATGAGGACGACATGCTCTCTCCTGCAAAGGCCGAGCTTGCGGCCATCCAATGCTCACATAAAACTGGAGCGGGAGACGGGGATCGAACCCGCGACTTTCTCCTTGGCAAGGAGATGCTCTACCACTGAGCCACTCCCGCATAACAGCGACCCTACAACTACCCGCACTCACCCTTACCCCATCCCTATCAGCTCAAAAACCGTGGTGGGCGGTGAGAGACTCGAACTCTCACGGTTCATCACCAACAGATCCTAAGTCTGCCCTGTCTACCAATTTCAGCAACCGCCCATAGTTCCTGCAAAAATGAAAAAATACCCTACCTGGGATAATACATCAGTAATATAGCCCATGTCAAGGCAACTTAGGCGGCTGCGCCGTTATGGCTATACGCGCAACTGGAGCGGATTGCTCAATGCAATGGCAGGTCAAATGAGAAGGTTGTCCCCTGACCTACGGCCGTATGGGGTTCGAGACGTAGTGCACCTCCATGCGCTTCAATAATACTCCTGGCGATGTGCAGTCCCAGGCCAGAACCCTGCTGCCTACCGGCTGCTTGCAAGCGTACATAGGGACGGAATAGCTGGCCTATCTCTGCCGAAGGAATACTGGCACCCTGGTTATGCACGCTGACATGCGCGCCATCGTCATCTTCGCAGACTCGAACCGTGACGTTGGTATGCTCATCAGAATACTTAATCGCGTTCTCCAACAGATTCCCCAGCACCTGTTCCAGGCGCCCACGATCCCATTTGCCAATAATAGGCTTTGCGGGAATATCCAACACCAGTGTGTGATACGGAGCAACGGGGCGCAATTCTTCCATGACCTCTTTTGCCAGTTCCACGATATCACACGCCTCCCGTGCCAAAGTAAACTGCCCCGAGTTCAGGCGGGATGAATCAAGGAGGTCATTGACAAGACGCGCCAAACGTCGAGCCTGGCTGACGATAACCCTGCTGCCTCGCTGAATTGTCTCAGGTCGTTGCGTGGGTCGCGCCACCATCTGTGCATAGCTGATAATGGGAGTCAGCGGGCCGCGCAACTCATGTGCGACCATGGCGATAAACTGCTCTTTACGGGCCAGTTGATCATCTAGTAAAAAATTGGCCTCCGTCAATTCATCAACCTGGCGCTGTAGAGCTTCTATGTACTCATCCTGTGATTGCTGGCGTTGAACTTGCATACCTTCATGTCTCCCTGTCCCCTACGTCTACCCATTGTGTCAGGGACTATCTCAATAATTATACATGCAGGAATGCGAAAAAACCTGTCTCATAGGAATATTGGGGGGGGAATATGTAGGGGCGACCCTTGCGGTCGCCCTGCTGGAATTGCCATCGCCCTGGTAAAAAGGCTAATGCAATAAATCTAATTCTTCTAACTCTTCCAGGGCCCACTCACTGAGTTGCGACCTATCCAGCGTTGGGTCAGCATGAGCAATAAGATGGCGCAGCCGCTCGGTAATCTCTAAACGCATATAGAAATCATCGGTGAGCAATAACTCACCGATCGTCGCTTCAATTTGCTTTCGCTGAAGCGTAGCAAGCGCTGTCTCTGCCATAGGACATACTCCTACTTCGTCACCGTTGAAGTAGCGGTTGGCACTTTATTCTCACCAGTGGAAGTACTTGTTTTACCTGAACCAGATTCAGTCGCGGCAGGCTTACTCTCGCTGGTAGTCTTCGCTTTGTCTACCTCGCCGCTCTTGGCCGCCTCTTCACCCTTAGCCGCGTGTCCGTTTTCGTTGCTATCGGCTACACTCGAAGCGCTGCGATGATCGGTTTTATAAAAACCAGAGCCTTTGAAGACAATACCGGCAGGGAAAAACACCCTGCGAATGTGCCCGCCACATTCAGGGCAGGTTTCTAAAGGATCGTCGGTCATTTTTTGCCACTGCTCAAAACGGTGGCTACACGTCTGACAGAGATATTCATAGGTCGGCATACAACTATCACCTCTAAAATGGAGTCCATTCGGATATTCTATTAATAAGTAGAACGCGCGGCAGTAGCAGATTTATTCCCCGCGACCAATATACTCCTTGACCTTCTCCGCGGCATCGCGCGTCATGCCATCGAGTGCGGCAAGGTCATCCACGCTGGCCGCGCTCATTGCCCGCACCGAGCCGAAATGTTTCATCAGGGCCTGCTTGCGCTTGGGACCAATGCCTGGTATTTCATCCAGTACGGACTTGAACGTGCGGTCGGAGCGCAGTTTGCGATGGTAAGTAATGCCGAAGCGGTGAGCTTCATCGCGGATGCGCTGCACCATGTAAAGGCCCTGTGAGGAACGCGGCAGTATTATCGGGTCCGGCGAACCTGGGATAAAGATCTCCTCGTTCTCCTTGGCCAGCCCCACCGTCGGTATATCGATCTGCAGTTCCTGTAGCACCTCCATTGCCGCGCTAAGCTGGCCCTTTCCACCGTCAATGATGATCAAATCTGGCAGGGCCCAATCGTGCTGGAATTGAGCCTCCGTTGGGGTCCCATCACTGGCGGAATGATCATGGGCCTCATGGGCCTTGTGGGCCTCGGAGGACTCAGTAAATTGCGTGTTGGATAGGCCTCCCACATCTACATCAACATTGGCGGAGGCGGTAGTAGTGTGTTTCGCGACAGAGCGAAACCTGCGGCGCAGCACTTCCTGGTGGCTAGCGAAGTCATTCGGCCCCTCGACTGTCTTGATCTTAAAGCGGCGATACTCGCTGGCCTTTGGACGGCCCGCCTCAAAGACCACCATCGCCCCTACCGAGTTCGTGCCCTGCGTATTCGAGATATCGTAACACTCGATGCGCTGTGGAGGGGCCACGAGGTTGAGCGCTTCCTGTAGTTCCTCCAGCGCCAGCTGCGTTTTTTGGCTATCGGTCAGCCACTTGATGCGCTGTTGCTCCAACACCTCGCGCGCGTTCTGCTTCACCATCTCAATTAAGCGCAGTTTGTCCCCGCGTTTGGGAGCAGTAATCGTAATCGCTCCTTTGCGTTTCTCGCGCAGCCAGGACTGTATGACAGCGCGGTCATCCGGTTCCACTTCGACCACCAGTTCCGGTGGAATGTGTGGTGAACTTTCGTAAAACTGCTGCAAGAAGGAAGCCATCACCTCGCCGGGGTTGCTGTCGCGCGTCCCCTGCAAGATAAAGAATTCGCGCCCGATCAGCTTGCCGTTGCGGAAAAAGAAAGTCATGGCACAGGTCTCATCCTCGCCGCTGGCGAAAGCAATCACATCCTGGTCGTCCTGTCCCTCCGTGGAAATGATGCGCTGCTTCTCCAGCACCCGCTCAACCGCCTGGATGCGGTCGCGTATGCGCGCCGCCTCCTCGAAGTTCAGGTTCTCTGCCGCCGCCTGCATCTTCTCCTGCAGGGACTTTACCACCTCGTCGTGCTTCCCCTCCAGGAAGAGGATCACCTGTTTGATCACCGCGTCATACTCTTCTCGCGTGGCATAAGCGACGCAGGGAGCGATACAGCGGTGGATATAATATTGTGTGCATGGGCGTGGCAACAACTTTTGCTTCCACCCTGCGGGCGGCTCACCCTGCGTCGGTGGCGCCCACGTGCTGGCATCGTAGCGGCAGGTGCGAAAGGCAAAAAGCTTGTTCAAGAGGTCCAGCGTAGCATCGACCGCCCCCGAATTGGTATAGGGACCGAAGTAGCGGTTGCCGTCGCGGTGAAAACTGCGTACGCGGTAGACCCTGGGGAAATCCTCTGTCAGCGACACCTTGATGTACGGATAGCTCTTGTCGTCGCGCATCAGCACATTGTACCTGGGCCGGTACTCTTTGATATAATTGCTCTCCAGCACCAGCGCCTCGACCTCGTTCTTAACGACGACAAACTCGATATCCTCGACCTTCGCCACCATACTTCTATTCTTGGGGCTGAGACCGGTCGACTCCTGGAAATACGAGCGCACGCGGTTATACAGCGAGATCGCCTTCCCGACATACAGAATGGTCCCCTGGCCATCCTTCATAATATAAATGCCCGGTTTATGTGGCAGTGAATTAAGTACAGACTGGATTTTTTCGTTCATCCCACCATCTTCCTGCTGGCTATATGTC
>CATPCK010000190.1 GCA_955652655.1 uncultured Ktedonobacteraceae bacterium
CAACACGCCATGGAGGGTGGGATGGGCCTGCAGGATGGATGCCAGCATCTGTCCGTGCCCTCCTCCGATATCGACAAGGGTGCTGCTTGCCGAGAAATCATAGGCACCGGCGACCGTTGGTGCAACACTTGCGGTCAATTCTGTCATGAAATTATTAAAGAGCTCCGCCTCCTCAGGATGCTGCGCATAATAGTCCCAAGTTTTGAGCCCGAAGGCATGCTGAAAGGACGGCTCGCCCGTTTCCACGCTGTGGAGCAAGGCTCCCCAGACGGGCCAGAAGGGCTTTTCACCGTACGCGAGCGCCATAGTGCGCATGGAGCCAGGAACGCCGGTCTGCAGATAGGCTCCAAGCGGGGTCAGCGCAAAGGAGTGGGCCTCCCCCTCAGTGAAGAGATCCACGGCGGTGAGCAGGCGTAGGACGCGGTACAGCGAAGGGGCATGCGTGCCCGTAGCCTTCGCCAGTTCCTCGCTCCTCCTGGGGCCGTCCTTGAGCAGGTCCGCGATCCCGAGCTTGGCCGCGACATAGATACACTGGGTCACCTGGAAGCTCTGGATAAGCTGCTGCAGGAAGAGCTGCGGCGGGAAATCGTTCGTGGTCATTGCTGTTCTCCTTTGGTGCCAACTGCCTGAACAGTGAAGTGTGCGCAACTATCTCGCGATTTTTCTGGTCACCGATGGAATACTAGAGGCGTAGACCTTTCCTTTTCATCCATGAGTTCAATTCCCCACAAGGAGGTTCCTATGCCTGAATATGGTAAGAAGCGTACCACAACAAACCCAATCAATTCAACACCGACGCAGCCTACACCACCTCTTCCTGGTCAGCAGGAATTCCACCAGCACCTGCGTGAACTCGCCCGTAGTGCCATGCGTGTCCTGTTAGAGGGAGTGATGCGCGAGGAGTTAGATACGCTCATCGGGGTGGGGTGGGGAGAGAGCAGCCCTAAGCGCAATGGGTATCGCAATGGCTATTATCAACGTGACTTGGTCACGTCCGCGGGCCGGATCGAAGATGTGCAGGTGCCCCGAGATCGCGAGGGCCAATTCCACACCCAAGCCTTTGACCGGTACAGCCGCTACGAACCACAGGTGGCCCAAGGACTGACGGAGATGTTCGTAGCTGGGGTGAGCACCCATAAAGTCGGAGAAGTCGCTCAAACCCTGATGGGAGTGGCTCGAAGTCGATAGCACAATCAGTCGGCTTAACCAGAGCCTCTCCCATCAATTTGACACCCGGCGGCAGCGTCCGCTCCAAGAGCATTGGCGTGTACTCTACCTCGATGGCGTGCATTTTAGCATACGTCACGGCGAGAAGGCTGATGCCACCATCATTTTGACGGCTCTGGCAGTGGATCTGGAAGGCAATAAAGAGGTGTTGGCACTTCGAGCCTGTGCGGAGGAAAGCAAGGAGGGATGGGCCAGCCTCCTGCAAGATCTGCGAACACGAGGAGCGACTCACATTGACCTGATTGTCACCGACGGTCATGATGGGCTGGTGGCCTCAGTGAAGGAGTTGTTTGCGGCCACACCTCGCCAACGTTGTCTCGTGCATAAACAGCGCAATGTGCTTGCCGCTATTCCCAGACGAGAGCGCGGCGATGTCCAGGCCGAACTCATCGGCATCTGGGCTCAACCAACACAGCCAGAGGCATTGACCCAATTAGCCGCTTTCAAAGCTAAGTATGCTCAGCGCTATCCCGAAGCGGTACGAAGCCTGGCCGAGGATGAGGAGCATGTGTTAACGTTTTATGCGTTTCCTCAGCTCATGCATCGTCACATTCAAACGACCAACGCCATCGAAAGTCTCTGAAGCCTCGTGAGACAGCGCACCGATCAGATTGACGTGTTCACGACTGAGAGCAGTTGCCTGGCGATTGTCTGGGCCACCATCCAGGATATCCGTCTTCACAAGATCTCACTCGCATAAGAACGAAGAACTGAGCGTTGCGAAATCAACCAGCCGGAGAGGGTGGGTCAAGAGAAGGTGATTTTTGCGCCTCAAGAGACCCGCTTGCCAGCAACACAGATGAAAGCGGTTCCTCTTTGGCAGCAGGAAGAGGAAACGGCGAGGGATTTAAAGTCGCCAGGAGATCGGCTTAAACGCTCAGGATGTAGTCCTTTTCTCTACGCCGCATCGCTACACAACAATCGGTATGGCATCCCATTTTTTATTTTTGGTTATCAATGAGACTATCTACCCAAATTAGTGGCTTGTCATAGTTTTCTGATCACCTTAGAAAGTTACAATTAGCGGGGTTGCTGTAGTCGTTGCTGTAGTTAGTGGTGCAACGTAAAGTAGAGCAGGTTTCGATGAACTTCTCAGGCCATTAGACGCTGATTTGTATGTGTCCAAAAAAGAGAAAGTGCCAAGGGCCGGAATCGAACCGGCGACACCAGCATTTTCAGTGCTGTGCTCTACCAACTGAGCTACCTTGGCTTGTTTAGTACATGTTTAGTACGTGCCATACTATAACATGAGCCATGTTATCCGTCAATACTTCGTGTGACCTCACCTGTTGGCAAACAAATCCTACTACACCCTTTAGACTTATTCATCGCTCTCATCGATCAGATCAGCTATTTTCACGTCAAGAGCTTTGGAGATCTTCTCTAGCGTTTCAATACCCACCGGCCTATTCGGCTCCTTAAAGATGCGCTTGATTGTGTTAAAATGCACATCTGACTTCCTTGATAAGCTGGACATGTTATATCCTTTCTCTTCTGCCACCTCCTTAACCTTGAGCCTGACCATAGACTAGTACCCTTTCATTATTATTTGCTTGATTGTAGCAGTCCGACCTGGTTGACACCATTGACTATGTAGTAGTACTCTTGTATTAGGTACTAATACATTATTACTAATAGAGTGTAGATAGCAGGAGAAAAGGATAAGATGAGCGAGTTAGCACGAATACGAAAGCTGGAGAAGCTCAAAACGCCGCCCATGATTGATGAAGCGAAAGAGATCATCAAGGAACATGGCTGCGCAATTGTCAAGTATGCAGACTATTGTGTCGTGACTTTTCCTGAAGGCACGACGCGAATGGAAATCTTGCCGCGCCTGTACAATGAGCGCTATCAGATCACATTGCCAGATGGTTTCCAGATAAGGCAAATGTACGATAGATGTCAGGAGCAAAGCCTGCTGTTTTTGTTGTCGTGATGCGTTCTGGAGTGAGCGTCTTCATCTCTTTTCCTGTTCTCTCTTGCGTATGTAGGCGAATGTGCTACAACCCTTCATGCTTTGAATCGTAGAGAATGAAAGCAGAGAAGTCGACCCGTTACAATTAGAAAGATGGCATAGATGCAAACATCAGGCTACAAACAGCAACTCTACGCTCCCTACGAGTGGTATCGCACGATGCGTGCCACGCAGCCCGTTTTCTCGACCCAGGACTGGGGCGGCTGGCAGGTCTTTCGCTACGCCGACGTGGTGCGTGTACTGAGCGAGTATGCGACCTTCTCGTCCGACGGCCACCGCATGGCGCAATTTGAAGGCTTTGAGGCCGAGGCCGACCCGCTCAACTCTAGCATCCTGCGCATGGACCCGCCACGCCATCGCCAGCTCCGCAACCTGGTCTCGCAAGCCTTCACGCCGCGCATGGTGGCGCAACTGGAGCCGCGCATCACCGGCATCACCAACCAACTGCTGGACCACGTCGCCGCCGCGGGTGAAATGGATGTGGTGCGCGACCTGGCCTATCCCCTGCCCGTGACCGTCATCTCCGAACTGCTGGGCATCCCTGCCGAACTGCGCGAGGATTTCAAACGCTGGTCGGATGCCCTGGTGACTGGCGACGAAGGCTCGTCAGAAGAGGAGCGCAAGGCGCTCTTCCAGGAGGTCCAGGGCATGTATGGCTACTTCACGCAGGTGCTGGAGGAGCGTCGCCAGCATCCGCAGCCCGACCTGGTCAGCGCTCTGCTGGCAGCCGAGGTCGATGAGCAGCGCTTGAGCAGCGTGGAGCTGCTCGGCTTCTGCGGCCTGTTGCTGGTTGCGGGCAATGAGACGACGACCAACTTGCTCGGCAACATGATCCTCTGCTTCTACGAGCATCCCGACGTGGTAGAGCGCCTGCGCACAAATCGTGCGCTGGTGCCGGGGGCCATTGAGGAGGGCCTGCGCTATTACTCGCCGGTGAAAGAGATGGTCCGCATTACGACAACCGAGACGATGCTCGGCGATCAGCACATCGGACCGGATCAGTATATCGTGGCCTGGATCGGCTCGGCGAACC
>CATPCK010000191.1 GCA_955652655.1 uncultured Ktedonobacteraceae bacterium
GTACGAAGGGGACCACTTCAGCGGGGTCTATCACCCCTATCGATAGATGCGAATCCCGCCGCTGCCTGTTCTGAGTTTGAGTGGCGCGTGTGGCCCGTTCCCTCCTTCATTGCTGCCAAATTCATTGTGCACACCACCGGAGTCGGCCCTTGCATCCAGGCTAAATGCCGCGTCATCAGGCAATCTGAGGTTAATCCCGCCGCTCCCAGTTTGGAACTTGTAGCTGCCGAGCGCGTCCAGCGACCCGTCAAAGGTAATCGAATTGCTGCCGGTTTTCAAAGACGATTCCCCGCTTAACACGGCCTGGCTGACTTCGATGCGCCCACTTCCGGTCTGTGCTGTGAGCTGGCCACGCACGTTTCCAAGGATGATGCGCGAACTTCCGGTGCGCAGGTTGGTCTGGCCCTGGAGATTTTGAGCCTCGATGCGCGAACTGCCGGTGTGCAGATCGATCAGACCCTGCAGATTGCCGGCTTCGATGCGTCCACTGCCGGTTTCCATGGCGATCCGCCCCTGGAGGTCGTGCGCGTCCACTCTGCCGCTGCCGGTGCGCACGCGAATCTCACCGTTGGTGCCCTGAACCGCGACTCGTCCCGAGCCATTCTGCAGTTGTACATCGCAACTGGACGGCACGGTGATCTCAAAATCGACAGTACGCAGACCAAACTGGAAGATGCTCCAGGCCATGCGGCTTGTGATGTCCAGCGTGTCGCCGTACTGGTTGTAGTTTATCTGCATACGTTCGGCATCGATGCCAATGCCGCTGGCGCGTTTGGTCGCGGTCACGCTCACCACGCCCTCTTCTCCCCGGCGAATAGCCACGGTCCCGGCCCCATTGTTGATCACCAGCCGCGCGTGTTCCATGATCTGGAAGGTGCGCGTGGGCATGGGGATAGTCACGACACGCCAGTTTGTAGCCAGCGCGGCCAGGCCGGCTATGATCAGCACAATCACCACCACCCAGGTTAGCCAGCTCAGAATCACGCCGAAGAAGCTCCCGGCGATAAAGGCCGCGCACAGCAGAACTACCAGTGCCAGCAGTCCGCCCATACTTTTCTGGTTTTTCGGCTCTGGTCGCAGCTTCTCACCCTCGCGTGGCCAGAAATCTCGTTCGCTCAGGTCTGTATAGCCTTCTTCATAGGAACGGTACGTATACTCTTGCGATGGTGGCTGTTCACGAGGGTCGGTATTGCTCTGGCGCTCATTGGGTGGCGCTGGCGTCTCCTCTGGTGTGTGGGACATATGGTCAAATTCCTGCTGGTTCTGCCTGTTCATAAAACCTCAGTGCATGATAATAATGCCATAAATTGGAAAACGCTACCATATATACGGAGAAAGTTTAGCAGAAGTTGCCATTTACGTTTTAAGTGAGTCCTCAGTATCCTCCGGCAACGCGCATCGAGCGGCAGGTCAAGACCGAAGGTGAGCCGGGAATTCCTGCAGGAGCCACGAATTGCCATCGGGGTCGCTGAATCCGGCATACTTCACCCCCTGCACGTCCCACACCTCGCCGACTTCAAGCCCCCGTTTCACGAGCGCTTCACGAGCCTTTTGTAGATCCGCGACCACCAGATGCAGACCCTTGACCGATCCGGGCTGCATGGCGGAAATGTCCCCCATCCCGGTCCCGAAGACGATGGTACAAGCCGACCCGGGCGGCGTGAGCTGGACTACTCTCATCGTGTCGGTAGGACGGGTATCAACCTCTAACTGAAAACCGGCTTTTTCGACGTAGAAAGCCTTGGCGCGGTCAACATCAGACACGGGGACCGGCACCAGCTCAAGCTTCATATCAGGTACTGCAGTCATGTTCTCTTTGTTGTTCTCTGCCATCATGATTTCTCCTTTCAATTATCGCAAGTGCGAGGCACGGCGATCCAGGCTGTGGTTCCAGCCTTAGCTCTATTATACAGCAATATCTTAATTAATTCAATACTTAAATTGCCAAGACGAGATGAAAGACAAACCTCGCCCGGATGGTTTACAAATCCCGGCAATGACGCTGACAGATGCGCCTCTGAGCTGCATAGGAAGGAAGGTGAGAAAACGGTATCAAGCATTTCTTCTCGTGTGCGGAGCTTCATGTGAGGTACACTGCACCTGCGAAAACGCTTGGAACATGTGCCTGCGGGCTGAAGTCGGTCTTATTTCACCACTCGGAACGAGAGATGGGTTGCTCCCGGTGTCTCAAGAGTTCGTGTGCGTTCCAATTGGATAGGCTCTGAGCCCAGGTGATCGAAGAGGCGAACGCCCTCACCCAGGAGAACAGGGGCAATGTTCAGATGAAATTCGTCGAGCAGACCCGCCTTCAAGGCTTGTTGGACGGAACTGGCACCATGAAGGGCAACATTTTTCTCGCCTGCGAGCTCCTTTGCTTTCGTCATCGCGCTTTGGATGCCATCGGTGACAAAGTGAAATTGCGTCTTGCCCTTTTTCACGGATGCTCGTGCTTGCGATTGCAAGACAATCACAGGCCAGTCGGGAGCCGTGCCATCAGGAAAGACCCACCCATTCTCACTGTCAATCATATCGAAGCTTCTGCGCCCCATGATCACCGCGCCGCACTCGTTGAGCGGATCGCCCGCGACTTCATAGAAACGTTCCCATGCGCTTGCAAACCATGCGAATAGCAGTGAGACGTCATCATTTTTATCAGCGATAAATCCATCGAGTGATACCGAAAGGCCAAACATGACTTTTCCCATGGTGTTCTCCGATCTTTGTGGATGATATTCTACCTGGCATCTGACAAGTACAAACAGTATACTCCCAGGGATGCGAAAAAACTTCTCCGATCTTGCTCTTCTTGCACGTGCATACCATGCTTCGTTCCGCCATCATGCTCTGGTTCGGGCTTTCCTTACAGAACATCGGGTAGGGGGATGACATAGAGTTCGAGCACCCGCCTCGATAACCCACTCAAGAAAGACCTTTTAATTGAGATCGTATCGCTTCGCCTAGCTGTCGCGTGGTCGCTGTGCCGCCCAGGTCCGGTGTACGGACCTGTCCCGCTGCCAGCACCTCTTCAATCACCAGCATGAGCATAGCCGCCGCCTCGTGTTCGCCAAGGTGGTCGAGGAGAAGCTGGCCTGACCAGATCGACGCGATTGGGTTGGCAATGCCTTTGCCGGCAATGTCAGGTGCGGAGCCGTGTATCGCCTGAAAGAGGCTCGGGTAGCTCCGCTGCGGATTGAGGTTCGCGCTGGGTGCCAACCCCAGACTGCCGGCGATCGCCGCACCCAGATCTGAGAGGATATCGCCAAAGAGGTTCGAGCATACGATGACATCCAGGCTCTGGGGCCTGGAGACGAAGCGGGCAGTCAACGAGTCGATGAGATGCTGCTCGTGCGCGATGTCGGGATAATCGCTAGCCACCTGCCCGAAGACCTCGTCCCAGAAGACCATGTTGTACTGCATGCTGTTCGATTTCGTGGCGCTCGTCACCTTCTTGCGTCCATGTTGGCGCGCGTACTCGAAGGCGTAGCGTATGAGCCGTTCGGTGCCTTTGCGGGTGAAGACAATCGACTGGATGGCCACCTCTTGCTCCGTTCCCTGATGTACACGTCCTCCAACACCCGCGTACTCGCCCTCGGTATTCTCACGGACGCAGACCATATCAATTTCCGTGGGACTCCTGCCGACTAATGGACTCTGCACGCCTGGCAGCAGGCGAATGGGCCGGAGGTTGACGTACTGATCGAATGCCTGACGGATTGGTAACAACAAGCCCCACAGCGTGATATGGTCCGGTACACGCGGGTCCCCGATGGGGCCGAGCAGAATGCCATCAAAGCCTCCCCGCTCAAGGATAGCCAGTCCATCCCTGGGCATCATGGCGCCCTCACGCAGGTAGCGCTCGCTACCCCAGTCGAATTGCTGCGTGTCCAACCGGAAGCCCCCATGTACCTGGGTGAGGGTGGTGAGGGTCTGGACGCTCTCCGTGATGACCTCCTGCCCAATGCCGTCACCCGGCAGCACGGCAATGTTATACGTCCTCATTTGTTTTCGCTCCTTTTCTCGATGCTGTTGACTGATCGGCAATTATTGTTTGTACCCAAAGTCTGGAATCGCCATCCATCGTTGCCGTAACATGTGCGCCGCCATTTTCGGCTTTCGTTCTCGGGTGAACACTCCCTTTTTGTTGCCCTGGACACGCATAATACTTTGACTGGTTTGGAAATCCGCGAAGTTCCATACCTGCTCACCGATAAAGGTGGGAAACTCGTCCATCACTTCATGATTGGCTTTCAGACA
>CATPCK010000192.1 GCA_955652655.1 uncultured Ktedonobacteraceae bacterium
AGGTATCCGAGCCACAACCGCCTCCTTCGCCTTATCTGGCATCGACTCGAACATCTCCGTTGCTATAAAACCGGGACAGATGGCATTGACCGTTACATTGGAGCGAGCCAGCTCCAGCGCTGCCGTTTTGGTGAAACCAATGATGCCAGCTCTAGCGGCTGCATAGTTAGCCTGGCCGAAGTTCCCCATCTGGCCAATCACAGAGCTGATGTTGATGATCTTGCCGCTCTTCTGCAGCGTGAAATGGGGCAGCGCTGCTTTCGTCGTGTAAAAGTAGCTGCTCAAGTCATTCTTGATGACCTTATCCCAGTCCTCAGGAGTGAGATTTTTCAACGAGCGATCAACGTTTATACCAGCATTGTTGACCAGCACGTCTATCCGGCCAAATCGTTGAAGGGTCTCTTCGATGAGTTTGGCTGCCTGTGCGGCATCCGACACATCAGCTTGAACCGCTACGGCCCCTGGTGATCCGTTCTGCTGGAGCTGGGCCACCAGGTCTTCAGCAGCCTCCTTGCTCTTAGCATAATTTACTACCACCCTTGCCCCCTCACGCCCCAGTTCCTCGGCTATAGCACGCCCTATACCCCTTGCCCCGCCCGTGACTACGACAACTGCTCCATCAATTGTTCCCATCTGGGAACCTCCTTTCCATTACTGTGACAACATTCAAAAAAACTCTACTCCTCGATAGTAGTGAGATCACCCGGCTCTACGCCCATCTCACGAGCTTTGATCACACGGCGCATAATCTTGCCTGAGCGTGTTTTGGGCAGCCCTGTAACAAAATCCAACTCGGAAGGCGTTGCGATAGGCCCTAATTCGCGCCGTACATGCTCGATCAATTCTATCCTGAGATCGTCGCTGGAAGTATACCCAACCTTCAGTGTCACAAAGGCTTTGATAGACTCACCCTTGAGTGGATCGGGCTTCCCGATAACCCCTGCTTCGGCCACGGCAGTGTGGCTGACCAGCGCACTTTCTACGTCGGCTGTTCCGATGCGGTGTCCTGCCACATTCATCACATCGTCAGAGCGGCCGAGCACAGCAATGTAGCCATCTTCATCGTATGTTGCAACGTCGCCAACGGTGTAATATGGCGGTATAATGCGCCAGTATTCAAGGTATCGATCCTCGTTGCCCCAGATTGTGCGGAACATTTGTGGCCAGACGCCTTCCAGCACCAGCAGACCGCCATGGTATGGTGGCACAGGTTCTCCCTCGCGGTTAAGAATATGGGCTTTATAGCCAGGCAGCGGTTTCCCTGCGCGACCAAGATGGATTTCCATGCATGGCAGTGTACCAATCGTAGGTCCCGCAGTCTCCGTCTGCCACCAGTTATCTAAGACAGCCGCTTTCCCTCTTCCAATATGTTCCATTGCCCACAAATGCGCTTCTGGATTGAGTGGCTCACCTGCACAGATAACAATGCGCAGGCTGTCGAGGTTGTGAGCCCTGGGATACTCTGGGCCAAACTTCATGAACATGCGCACTGCGGTCGGCGCAGTAAACACCTTGGTAACGCCATATTTCTCTACAATTGACCAGGCGACGCCCGGATCGGGATAATCTGGTGAGCCTTCCCGGATCAGGACAGTCGTCCCATTGGTCCATGGACCATAAACCATGGTGGAATGTCCAACAATCCAGCCAATATCGGACATACACCAGTAGATGTCATCCTCTTTGAGGTCAAACGCCAGTCGTGTATAGTAAGCCGTCCCAACCATATAGCCACCATGAACATACATACAACCCTTGGGTGTCCCTGTTGAGCCCGATGTATAGAGGATAAAGAGAGGGTCCTCAGACTCCATTACCTCGGCATCACAGGTAGTTGGCTGTGACCCGCAAAGTTCGTAAAAATCGACTTCACGGCTGCCATCCAACGGGATTGCCGGTGTTTCACGCCGGTGAACTACGATCTTGTCAACAATGTCGAGTCCCTCAACTGCTTCGTCAACGATGGCTTTCAATGGGGTAGTTTTGCCTCGACGATAGCCAACATCTGTCGTAACTACGACGCGTGCATGTGCATCTTCTATGCGCGAACGAAGTGCGCTGCTTCCCAGACCGGCATAGACCACCGAGTGAATTGCCCCCAGCCTTGCGCATGCCAGCATGGTGGCGACTCCTTCGGGTGTAAGCGGTAAATAAACACAGACGCGATCCCCTTTTTTCACGCCCAGTGATTTTAACCCGTTGGCAATCTGGCAGGTCAACGCAAGCAACTCGCTGAAGGTATAGGTGCGCTCCGTCCCATCTTCACCTACCCAGATGAGGGCCCTCTTATTGGCCCGACTTCCGTTAGCATGCCGGTCAAGGCAGTTCATGGTAATGTTGAGTTTCCCATCAACAAACCACTTTGTTTTCGGTACTTCGCCCTCCATAACGCGCGTCCAGGGTTTTACCCAGGTAAATTCTCTCGCGATCTTATCCCAGAATTCCTCGAAATCGCTGGCTGCCTCGTCGTAGAGAGCCTGGTAGTCTTTGACATCGGCTGCCGCTACTATGTTAGGCAGTGGTGGAAAGCGTTTCTCTTTTTCTAATAGTTGTTTGAAATCTTCAGCAGGCGTAGCATTTCCCGCAGCACCTACGCCTTGCTGTCCATTATCCGATGGTGATGTCATTGTTGTCCCTCCTTGATCTTCTTCGAAATAAAGATACAACTATCTTACCTCTTTTGCTGGACTTTTCAAAGCTCGATAATTCGACCAATAAAGTTTTCACTCGTCCAGCACACTCCATTTCTTATCTAACTATTCACGCTGCACAGCCCCTCCAATTAATTCGACATGTTCCAATTCCTGGGCTATAATGTCGCTGAAGGGTTCAGTGAATGAAAGGAGTTGCAAATATTTGTATGTATCAGGAGCCGCCTCCGCAGAGAACATGGCGCGACATCTTGAGAAGCATGAACGCAAAAGAGAAACAGCGCCTGGTGAAGGAAATGGGCATCCAGAGCAAAACCTTGGATCGCTGGATTCATGGTCACACGGACCTGCCGCGCCTGAACAGATTACGGCAACTGCTTACTATTTTACCTGCTGAAACGCGAACATATTTCATCGAATCTGTCCAGCAGGACCCCCATTTCGCAAAATATGTCAACGAAATCCCTATCCTCACTCCCAGAGCAGAGATCCCTTCGGCCTATTATGCCCGCATCATCAGAACACATGTCTCCACTCCTAGAAGTGTGCGCTTTACCTCTATCTGTCAACTTGCACTACTACAAGCGGTTGGACTGCTTGATGCCGAGGGCCGTGGTCTCTCTATGGTCATTCTGACATGCACACCACCCTCACAAGGCAACAAGGTGAGAACGCTCAGCCAGCGATTCTCATTAGGAACCTTCCCTGGGAGCACTGTTGTCGAACAAAAAAGCTTTTTTCTGGGGGCGGAATCGGTGGCGGGGCAGGCGGTAATCACACGTGGTCAATTCATCATCCAGGATATGTATATTGCCGGAGATTCCGGTATCCACTCGATCCACCAGGAGGAGCACAACAGGAGTGTGGCCGCCATGCCTCTTCAGACAGATGGACGTATCGCTGGTTGCGTACTCATCCTGAGTACTCAGCCAAATTTCTTCACACCTGGTCGTCTCGCGATCATCCAACAGTATTGTGACCTCATTGCGATTGCTATCAACGAGGATGAGTTCTATGAGCCACAGCAGATTGCTCTTGATTTCATGCCGCCTGTTTCTGTGCAACAAGAGTACCTGGCCCAGTTCCGCGAGCAGGTTTCGATGATCGTCAGACGGTCATACCTCGATAGACATCCCAGGAACTGGCTGGAGGTCGAGCACGAAGTTCGCCAACGCATCGAAGCCGAGCTATTAGAACGAGAAGCACAAGAACGGCAAAGAGAAAGGGAGCAGTGATGATGCTAATTGAGTCCCCACTGCTCCCCTTTCTCTGCCTTTTATACTTTCTCTCCCCAGGCAGTAACGAGGTCATACACTGCACAGAAGTCATCCAACATCATTTCCGTAAGTAACTGCTCATAAAGCTGCTCCATTTCCTGGCGAGTGGTGATTCCTGCATCGATGAAGGAGGATTGTATCAGTTTGCAAATAACCTTCCAATCCTCGTAGATGCCACTATGAGCTTCAGTACCCGCTGAGAACTCGATTGCATGCGCCATGTACTGGACATTCCGACAGCCGACCTTGCGCAGAAAATGACCGAGCATCACGATGTTGCCAATAACTCGTTCATCAGGGGAGAAGCAGTGTCCAGAGAGATGAAGGGCACATACGAGCATTCCAGTCAGTTTTGCTAGTGCAGGTTTGTTGCTGATGCCACACTCTGAATCAGTGAGCCGGATGATCCCTCTAACCCTTGCGACCCGGTACATCTCTTGTATAAGCGGCAACCATGATGATGTAGGGACAAAGCCTGTCAGATAACGGAGATTGACCAGGTCAAAGGAGTTATCGGGAAAATCGAGAGGTTTGAGCGCATCCATTACGATGAAGCTTGCATTTGTCAGGCCTTGTGCCTGCGTTTGAGCACGTGCGTAGTCGATCATCGTTTGACTGATGTCGATCCCAACCACCTCGATAGAGGGATGGGCACGCGCTACCTCCTGCGCCCACCCACCGGGGCCACAGGCAACATCCAGGACGCGACGGAAACCAGAGAAGTCGTTGTCCCGTTCAGCGAGGAGTCCACCCATGCCTTTCGTCAGAAGACGATCTTGATTCAACAGCCGGGCCATTTCCGCGCCACTTTCAGTATCGATAAGATAGGTATTTTTACCAGGTGCTGGCTCAGTTGACATAGCGTAAAACTCCTTCGGTGACGTTCGCTGTTCACGCCGTATTATATCTGAGCCTTTCTCGTGGCGCAAGATACGCTGTTCTGCAGTACGACTTTAACCTCAAGAAGAGGTCACGAACTCAGTCCGTGACCTCTTCTCGTTTGTGATTGTCCGCTAGCTCATTGATCAGACGGCAATCATGCTATGGGGGTTAAGGACGAATTTCTTGGCAGCTCCTTTGTCAAAGTCCTGGTAACCCTTTGGCGCCTCCTCCAAAGAAATGACGGTGGCGTTGACCGCTTTGGCGATCTGCACCTTGTCATTGAGGATTGCCATCATCAACTGACGATGGTACCGCATGACCGGACACTGACCGGTGGTGAAAGTGAGGGACTTTGCCCAGCCCAAACCAATGCGTATACCAAGTTGACCGATCTTCGCGTTCTCGTCGATGCCGCCAGGATCGCCAGTTACATACAGGCCAGGGATACCCACACGACCAGCGACTTGCGTGATACCCATCACGGAGTTGAGCACTGTAGCTGGCGCCTCTCCTGCACCAGCACCGTGACCCCGTGCCTCAAAGCCTACACAGTCGACTGCCGCATCTACGACGGGCTCACCGAGGATCTGTTCGATCATATCAGGCAGTTCAGCATCAGTTCTGAGATCAACAGTTTCGCAGCCGAAACTGCGTGCCTGTTGAAGCCGTTCAGGGTTCATATCACCCACGATGACTACCGCAGCGCCGAGCAGCTGCGCCGATGCAGCGCATGCCAATCCCACAGGTCCAGCACCAGCGACATACACAGTCGATCCTGTTGTCACGCCAGCTGTGAAGGCTCCATGGTACCCGGTTGGGAAGATGTCCGAGAGCATGGTCAGATCCTTGATCTTCTCCATTGCCTGCGCCTTGTCAGGAAACTTTAACACGTTCCAGTCCGCGTAGGGCACCATCACATAATCAGCCTGGCCTCCAACCCAACCACCCATGTCGACGTAACCATAGGCCGCACCAGGGCGGGCAGGATTGACGTTGAGACAGACCCCTGTATGGCCAGCCTTGCACATCCGGCATCGCCCACAGGCGATGTTGAATGGTACAGAGACGAGGTCTCCTTTTTGGAGGAACTCGACATCGCTACCGAGTTCGATGATCTCACCGGTGATTTCATGCCCCAGCGTTTGACCTTTAGGTGCAGTGGTGCGCCCACGCACCATGTGCTGATCACTGCCACAAATGTTGGTTGCTACAATCCTCAGGATGACCCCGTTTTCACATTTACGATTTCGTCCCGGTACCCCGGCCGGTAATTCTAGCTTGGGATCGGCGATGTTTTCGACACTGACCTTTCCAGGCTCCACGTAGACGACACATCTATTGCCTGCCATGTCGTTCTCCTCTCAATGAAATGCATCAACGTTGTTGCATATTTACTCGACATCTCGGCGTGCTTTTGTTCCAACTGCACAGAGCGAGATGCTTCAGAAGCACGATATACAGGGACTGAGGGCTCCCTCAAAATATATTCTTGTGTTGTGACTGCAGTTGACTTTTATACGATAGTTCCACAGTGGAATGTCTATGCATCTAGATAAGTTAAGCGTGTGGACTAGCCAATGCTCTTTGTGATCACAAAAAATAAGTATAGCACAAAATTTCATTTTGTTCAAGTCAACAATGAACTTGTAGTGTATGAAAAACCTATAATCATGCCTTTTTTAATTGGTTTTATTTCACTTATAATGGACATTTTAGAGGTAATTCCACTATTTTTTGCTCTCCTTTTTCCCCTTGAGGATGGAGCCCCAGCTTGCTTGAGAGAGGTTGACTTTGTCAATACTCTTCGGTACATTGTTATTAGGGAGGTAAGAACTATTAACTATCCCAGCTAGCTGGCAAGGAAGCATTAATATCCACAAACCACTTTCTAAGAGCTGGCAAGCGCTGAATCTGGTTTTCGACCAGGACCATCGCCTCTTTGGTCAATTTGACACCGGTCTGATAGGTGGTTGTTACCAAAGAGACCACAGGGTGCTTGCCTTTCCAGGTCATGCTACTGGCATACTGGATCACTGCCTCCAGTGAATCAAGCAAGGCTCCATTCCAGTGCTGTTCTAAAATCCCCCAGCACCGCTCGATCGGATTGTACTTGCTGTGGTAGGGCGGATAATAGGCCAAGCGTACGGTGAGGTGGTACTGCTGGGCAAATCCCACGAGGCGCTGCATGAATTGGGTACGCCGACTGTGACTCTCCGGGCCATTGTCCAGATTGATGAGAAGCGTCTTGATGTGGGAAAAGCGCTCTTTGAGCGTTTCCCAGCAGTCTAGCAAGCGATCCACCAGGCAGTCACTGGTCACTTTGGAGGTGACACCGTAGAGAAAGAGTTCATCAAAGGCGGGCAGGAAAATGCCGACCGGAGTCACTGTCGCTACCGGCTCAAAGTCGTGGTCGGCTGCCTTGGTAGGTATCCGACTCTTGCCTCCCCGTGCGAAAGGGCCTACCTTGATCATAGCCTTGGCATCGATTGAGATCCGTAACATGTCCGATGTTTCATCTGCCTCCTCGTTGCGCTGCTTTACTTGGGCAAAGATGGCATCGGTCTCGGGGAGTTTTTTTGGGGCTGGCTCTTGGCCACGGTTTGGGGATAGTAACCCAGCTCGTTGAGTTTGGTTGCAATCGTCTCGGCGGTAGGTAATTGCTCGTCGGCGTAGCCCTTTTGGCCGATCAATTGGCGACGCACTTCCGCTGCTGTCAGACGCGTATACAGACGCGTGGTGCGAAACTGTGGGTCCGCCTGGCTCTGACCGTCAACAATGGCGGTAATATCGTGCAGTAAGTTGGGCAGGTGGTCTTCGCTGCGCTTGCGGCCACGCAACACGAAGCCATCCACGCACTCGATCCCGCGCTCTACTTCATGCATCCCTTTGCGAATAGTTCCGCGATTCCAGCCCAGTTCACGTTCGGCGAGCCGCTGGCCACCTCCACCCAAGGCTTGCACTGTTCTTGCCATAAACCGTCGTCGTGCGCTGCCCCTGAGATCCTTGGCTGTGTTCAACAGCAGCGCTTTGACCTCCTCGGTCAGTTCCATCAGCGTTCCTCCAAGAAAAGTTTTCTTGGAGCAGTATACCCCACGGGATGCGCAATGAGTTATTGGGTGAGATAGAGTCAGCACATCTGAACCTTCGCATCCAGCTTTCAGTTTGAATGCGCTGACCCCTTCACTCCAGACAAAGACTCCTCACGGATGTCGAATACATGAGAGTCTTCTCAAGAGCATCATTAGAGAAGGTCTGAGGTCGAACCGACCAGGGTCAGATGGATCGCCCTCGTGGGTGGTACTTCAGGATGACTTGCGAGAAGCGCTGCCGCAAACGCCTGGAAGGTTGGAAGCGTGTCAAACACCCTGCTCGCCTCTTCGTTCTCGCAG
The DNA here is from genome assembly GCA_955652655.1 of uncultured Ktedonobacteraceae bacterium. GTDB lineage: Bacteria > Chloroflexota > Ktedonobacteria > Ktedonobacterales > Ktedonobacteraceae > UBA11361. The sequence continues at coordinate 8,200 of CATPCK010000192.1, forward strand.
AAACGCAAATGAATGAATGTTTTTCCGTCGTCTTCCATATAGACGCTATACTTGAGATCAGTGCGGTGCAAGGCTCGGAGTTCCTCCATCACCCGGCGAATATGCTCCTGGTTCTGTGCTGCGTATGCTGCTTGCACGACGTAGCGATTGGTGGTAATGATCATCTGGACTCCTCTGCTGTTCTCGTGGACAAAGCTGTCCTGCTCTGCTATACTACATAAGCGAGTTTTTATTCGCTCTCTCAAGCAAGCATACGAGTTTTTATTCGTGTTGTCAAGAGATGTGTCGGAGAGACCAGAGGCAAGTGCAACCGGGCGCTGTCAAGGACGAAGATTTGGTGCATAGTATGGATCAGGAGAAACACGTACAGTCGGTTCAGCGACGAGCGCGAGGGATCCAGCGCATCGCTTCCATTCTTGCTGCTGCTGAAACGGTCTTTGCCGAAGTGGGCTACGACGAGGCCAACACCAATCGTATTGCCGCTCAGTCCGGGATCTCGCCAGGCTCCCTGTATCAATTCTTCTCCAACAAAGAGGAGATTGCACAAGCTCTGGCTGCTCGGTACACCGAGGAACTCCAACGGGTGTATGGCTCTGTTTTCTCAGTCGAGGCTGCCTCGCTTCCCTTCTCCGCCTGGCTGGATCAGATCATTGACGCCCTGCTCGCGTTTCATTTTGCGCATCCCGCTTTCCACATCCTGCTCTCCATTCCTACTCCATCTGTCCAATTTGCGAGTCTTGCTGATACTTTGCCAAAAGAGTTGCAAACCCGCTTTGAACTCGGCTTTCGGGTCCGTGCCCCACACCTCTCTCCGACGCAACGCAGACTCAGCGCTACCATGACTGTCCAGTTCTTCAAAGCGGTCCTCCGGCTGCTTCTCCAGGCGCAGGAGGCTGAGCGGAGGCTGCTGGTGCGGGAACTCAAAACCGCGTTGCATCGGTACCTTGAGCCTCTCCTTGGGTGAAGAACCGCTAAAAATTGAATGGTCATCAGCTCGTTGCGCATCCCGTGGGTATACCATATCTGGGACGATTTAGTTTTCGGAAGTCCCTAAAACCACTTGCGGTTACTGGTTGCAAAATACGACATAGCGTAATAGTTTACAGAGAACTCCTGTGGTATGGTCAAGTCGCTATTGAAAGAAGCCGTGCATGAGAGCCAATACAGTGGGCTACTATTGCATCTACCAGACGTTCTTTGGCCTGTGGTGCGTCACCGAGACGGAGTCTGGGCTCGACCAGTTCTAGTTCCATCAGACGCAAGGTGCCAGCATCGTCGACGAGCATAGTTGCATAGGCATTCGTCGAGACTGTCGGCTTCATGACCGCAGACAACCACCTACGGTTTGCAAGGAGGTCCTCCAGGACCAGTGATGTACCCCGTGGTAACCAGACGGTTGGAATGGTGGGTAT
>CATPCK010000193.1 GCA_955652655.1 uncultured Ktedonobacteraceae bacterium
CGCCGATCACGTTGAGGAGCGACTCCTTGGCAGCCACGTCAACACCAACTGTCGGCGTAACCGCGACCAGCACCGCCGGCTGCCGGGCGAGCGCTCGCCCGACAACGACCTTCTGCTGGTTCCCCCCACTCAACTGCCCGACCCGCTGATCGAGGCCGCTGGTCACGATACCCAGCTGTTCCACCAGGTCGGCCGCGACTCTGTCGCGGCCCGAGCGCGAAACGATCCCCCATCTCGATAGACGGTCGAGGATGTATAAAGTCAGGTTCTCGCCCACCCCGAGGTAAGGAACGAAGCCGCGCGCGTGACGGTCCTCAGGTACATACGTAACGCCTTGTTGGAGGGTTGCATCCACCCTGCCTGCATGGATCGCTTTGCCGTCCAGCCTGATCTCACCCGATACCGGCTTCACCAGGCCGGCCACGGCGTCTGCAACGGTCGCGGTACCGGAGCCCTGCAGCCCGACCAGGCCAACGCACTCGCCCGGGCTCACCGAAAAGCTCACATCCTGTACCGGACCTAACATGGCCGGCACACGCAGGTGTGAAATTTCGAGCCGCGGCCGGGCCTGCGCGATGGCTCGCATCGGGGCGGCGATCTCCGTCGCTCGCTGCGGAGCAACCCCGACCATAGCCTCGACCAGGCGGTCCTGCTTGATTTCGCCGACCGGCTCGCTCAGCACGCGCTTGCCGTCGCGCAGCACGGTAACCTGGTCGCACACCTCGTAGATCTCCTCCAGGTGATGGGAGATGTAGAGAATACCGACTCCGCTCCCTTTGAGACGGCGGATCCTTTCAAACAGGCGTTCGATAGCGGTCTTCTCAAGCGATGCTGTAGGCTCGTCGAGGATCAGGAAGCGCGCGCCGACTGAAAGGGCGCGCGCAATCTCGACCACCTGGCGCTGCTCAACGGTGAGGTCCCGTGCGAGACGGTTGACGTCCAGGTCGAAGCCCCAGTCGAGCATGACCTGCCGCGCGCGGGACCGCATGGCACGCCAGTTGACGATATCGTGGTTATTCCCCGTCGCGCGATTGAGGAAGACGTTTTCGGCGACCGTAAGGCTGGGCACCACCATCGACTTCTGGTAGACACACGCGACCAGGCGCTGCCAGCTGGCGCGATCCACCAGGGCTGGCGCAGCCTCTGCCCCGAGCCTGACAACGCCGCGATCAGGCCGGATCAGGCCGGTGAAGATCGCCACCAGGGTGGATTTCCCGGCGCCGTTGCGCCCAACCAGTCCGTGGCATTCACTGGCCCCGACGTCGAGTGATACGTCGCGAAGCGCCTGGGTTTCACCAAAGGCTTTCCAGACGCCCTGCGCCACGCCAACGGAGAGCCGGACTGCGGCCGGCCCTCCGCTCACAGGTTCCATCACGAATTCGATCCTCCGTTCACAGGGTCCGTCACGATCCCGAGCGCAATTTTCTCAGCCATTGGACTTCGAGTTTCCCCAAAGGTTCGGGTCGTTGACGTTGTTCTTGTCCACCACGGGCGCCGGCAGCGCGTCCTCGAGGTTGCCTTGTAGGGAGACGATCGTGCTCTTGTGGTCGGTGGTCTGGCCGGCTGAGTAGGTCTTCCCCTCGAGTGCCTGCCGCGCGTAGAAGACTGCATACTGCGCGTAGGAGTTGGCCGGCTGCGAAATGGTCCCGTCGAGCTTGCTGGTGCGGATCAGCGCGTGCTCATGCGGCACGCCGTCGTTGCCGATCAAGACGATATGCGATGAGCTGCCCACCGGGGTAAACTTGCCGGCAGCTTGCTCGGCCGCCAGAATGCCGTCCTCGGGTGCGCCCCACTCGACGTAGATGCCCTTCAGGTCCGGGTACGTGCTCAGCGCCGTCTTGGCGTCGTTGACTGCGGTCGGCGTGTCCCATTTCGTTGCGTACTCAACGGTCTGGAAGTTCGGATAGCTCGACTTAATGACCTTGTTGCAGCCATCCGTCCGGTCCTTACCGTTCAGGGAGGCGAGATCCCCCTCCAGGATCGCGATGTGGCCGCTGCTACCAGTTGCATGTGTGGCGATGAACTTGCAGGAGTTCTGCCCATACAGCACGTTGTCGGCGCGCACGATCATGAAAACCTTGCCGCTGCTTGGCGCGACATCTACGCTGACCACGGGGATGTTCTTGCTGGCGGCGTAATCGAGCGCGGGCGCGATCGCGGCGCTGTCCACCGGGTTGACGATCAGCGCCTGGGCGCCTTCCTGGATCAGCGTGTGGATGTCCGTGATCTGCTTGGCGGCGTCATTGTTGGCGACCAGCGGCCCGATCAGCGTGGCGTCGTACTGAGACGCGAACTTTGTCTCATACGAGATGTAGTTGGTCCAGAAGTCGGTGTTGTTGAAGGTCAACGAAACACCGAGCTTGAAACTCGTGCCCGGTGCGAGCTTATTTCCTGAGGACGATGTGCTGCTTGACGTGCCACCTGATGTGCCGCCGCACGCCGCCAGGATTATCGCGGCTACGAAGACGAGCGCACCCAGCGCTCGAAGACGACTGGCGAACTTCGCTTTCATGGTTTTCTCCTCCCGGGTGTCGGATTGACAAATTCTGGCAAAAATAATATACTGTATACAAAATTCAGAATACATTATACATAGGCAAAAGTCAAGAGCAAGCAGAAAAATATGCTCGAGGCTACTTTAGTGGAGCATTCGCTCATTCCCGGGGAAACCGTAGGTGCCGATTTATCGTGCACACAGCCGATTGATCGGCTCTGGTTCTCATGCACGCATTTCCCGAATGCACCATTTAGTTCGGATGAAGATAAGTTTCCGGTGGCTTGGGAGTGGAGTTGCCCATCTATCCTCAAGTTGAGCAGAATGGAGAAATAATGAAGGCAAAAGCATCGGTTGAACCAGAAGAGGGAAGCGTAAACTGGAATGCTCATGTAATTGACGAAAACTTGAGCGCTGAGGTATTTGAACTTCTCTGGGGACACGACCGCAGTGCTATTCCTACTGCGGTGGATTATGCCTATGAGCAAATCTGGAAGCAACTGGTGTTCTCTAATGAGCGAAAAGAGCAGAGGCTTTCCGATGTGACTTTCGCTGAAAAGTTAGGCGTGAGCCGCACCCCGGTTCGCCAGTCATTAGAGCGCCTGGTACAGGATGGCCTGGTGCGTTCCGACCCACGTCGCGGTTTCTGGACGCGTGTATTTACCGTACAGGACATTCATGAGATCTACGATTTGCGTAGTGCACTCGAGGTTTTAGCCTTACGCCTCGCTGCCCCTCGGCTCGATCCTGAGGATCTCAGATCACAGCTCGATCTCCTCTACAACGTGCGCGAGCAGCTCGATCAGCGCCCTATCTCGCTCTTTCTCCAATGTGACTTCCGCCTTCATACACTGCTCATTCGCGCCTCGGGCAATGGCCGGCTTATAAATTACCTCTCCACACTCCGCAGTCAGTTCAGCATGTTCCAGATAAAGGATACCATGTACCCACAGCGCATGGAGGCCGCGCTCGATGATCATGAGCAGATCTTATTGGCTCTGCTCGAGGAAAACATTGATAAAGCTGCAGCATTTCTAGCTGAGCATATCGCCCATGCCAAGGCGCATGTCTTAGCCGATATTTTTGAAGAGCAGGAAATTTCCTCGTAGCGTTGGGTTATCTCGACCTGGAGGATTATCGCTTTACAGGAGAAGAAGCTATGCCCATCACTATTACCGGTTTCATGGCGTATGATATTCGCTTTCCCACGTCACGGTCTCTTGCAGGTTCTGATGCGATGAATCCTGCGCCAGACTACTCGGCGGCCTATGTCATCCTTTATACGGATAGTCCTCATGGGTTGGCTGGCCACGGCCTCACCTTCACTATCGGGCGTGGTACTGAGATTTGTGTGGCAGCTATTAATGCATTTGCACCGCTCATCATAGGACGTACATTGGAGTCTTTGACAGAAGACATGGCGCAGTTTTGGCGCATGATAACAGGGGAAAGCCAGTTGCGCTGGCTCGGACCGGAAAAAGGTGTCATCCACCTCGCAACTGCTGCCGTAGTGAACGCCGTGTGGGATCTCTATGCTAAGGCGGAGAACAAGCCGCTCTGGAAACTGCTCGTGGATATGTCACCGGAACAATTGGTGTCTTGCATCGACTTTCGTTACATCACCGATGCCCTGACCCCTGATGAGGCGCTGGACTTGCTGCGACGCCAGGTACCGGCCAAAGCGCAGCGTGAGGCAGAGATGCTCCAGCATGGCTTCCCCGCCTATACAACCGGGGCCGGCTGGTCAGGCTATAGCGATGAGCAGATGCGCCAGCTCTGCCGCGAAGCGCTGGCTAATGGCTGGCGGCACTTCAAGATGAAGGTCGGCCTTGGCCTGGAGGACGACCTGCGCCGTGCGCGCATCATGCGCGAAGAGATCGGGCCGGAGAGCATCTTGATGCTCGACGCAAATCAGGTATGGGGGGTCAACGAGGCTATCGCTGCCATGCGGCACCTGGCGGCTTTCGACCCCCTCTGGATTGAAGAGCCCACCAGCCCGGACGATATTCTTGGACATGCCGCGATCGCGCGTGCCGTCGCGCCGATTCGCGTTGCCACCGGTGAGCATGTGCAGAATCGCATCATCTTCAAACAACTATTTCAGACCAACGCCATCGGCATCTGCCAGATCGATGCTTGCCGCGTCGGTGGGGTAAACGAGGTCCTGGCGATTCTCCTCATGGCCGCCAGGTTCGGCATCCCGGTCTGTCCACACGCGGGCGGCGTTGGCTTGTCTGAATATGTGCAGCATCTCTCGCTCTTCGACTACATCGCGATCAGCGGCTCGCTGGAGAACCGCATGATCGAGTACACTCCCCACTTGCACGAGCATTTTGTGCACCCGGTCATCGTCAAAGGTGGGCGCTACATGCCTCCAGACGCGCCAGGGTACAGTGTGACGATGCATCTCGCGTCGATAGCCGCCTACTCGTATCCCAATGGGTCGGCGTGGACAGTTGAAAGAAGTTAGCCACTCGAACGTTTGCTCTTGACAAATGTTCTCAATGCTATGTATACTTATTTTACATAAAATGTTGTAATTGTTCGTACGCACATCTTACTAAACCTTTTGAAATAGGAACATTTGTTCTATTCAAATACTAGAATCACAGGTGTGTCAATACATGAGCACAGGCAAAAGTGTCGCCGTTGGTGTGGAACTCACTGGTAGGGGCACGACTGTAGCTCTTGTTGACCGTCACGGGAAGGTGCGCTATCGTCTCCAAGCAATGACGCTAAGGGGACGCCCTCCAATCGCGACTATAGAACCCTCTCTACGCGCCATTGATACTATACTTTCCCATGCTCATGCTGAAGGTTTCAAGGTGCGTGGCCTGGGAGTATGTGTTCCAGGTACCATCGATTTTGAAAGGCGCCGCCCGCTGCTGCTACCCACGCTCCCTTCTTTGAATGACTTCCCCCTCTGTGATTTCCTCGAGGCCCGCTACCATTTGCCCGTGCAGCTGCGTGTCGATGTCGATGCCGCGCTGCTGGGCGAGCATCGCTTTGGGGCAGGTAAAGGCGTTAATCGCCTCCTTTTCCTGACGCTCAATGCCGTGGTTGGCGCCTCCCTCGTAGTGGATGGGCAATTGGAACGCTCTGCTCAGCAGTATGTTGGGCATATAAGTCACATGCTCGTCTCGACAAATGGACCACGCTGTAGCTGTGGCAAACGAGGCTGCATCAATACGCTTATCTCGGTAGATGCCATGCAGAAAATGGTGCAGCGCGCTCTGCGCCGGGGAGAGCAGACGAGCCTGACACAGCGCTTACTGAATCGCGAATACTTCAGCCCTCAATTGTTAGCAGAAGAAGCAGGAAGGGGAGATAGTGTTTCATTGCAAGTGTATGGTGAAGTTGGCCGCTGGCTAGGAGTTGCCACTACCAGGTATATCGATCTCTTTGAGCCACACAGGCTCATCCTCGGCGGAGATGCGCTTTTCGCTGGTGACCTCTTACTTGACCATGTGCGTCACACACTCATGACGCGTCCTTCCTCCAGCGTATGTACAATGGTTGACGTTGTTCCGGCCCACCTGGGCCGGAATGCCTCAATCGTCGGTTCCGTGGTTCCCCTCTTTTAAGTATGACATGTTATAGTGTATAAAAAGACCATGCTCAAAGGATATGTCCACTCTATGTGGTCATGACCAAAACACCCGAAGAGATAGCTATGTCGCTGACTGCCCTTGGTTTGTTGCTTTTGGCTGCTGTGTTGCACGCGGGATGGAACCTGCTGGTCAAAAATGCGCGAGAAAAGCAGGTCTTTACCTGGTGGGCCCTGAGTGTGGGCGCTGTTTGTTTTTCTCCTCTCCTGCTGGCAATACGCACCTTTCCCATCCAGATATGGCCGTTCGTCCTCTGTAGCGCGCTGGTAGAAGCCGCCTACTACATAACCCTGACAAGGGCCTACCAGCACGGGGATTTCTCGCTGGTCTATCCCATGGCACGCGGTACCGCCCCCGCTTTTCTTGTCCTGTGGGCCGTACTCTTTCTCGGCGAGCGTCCTCGACCGACCGGACTTGTTGGCCTTGCGCTGCTCGTTCTCGGCCTTGTCATGGTTGGCGGCAAGACCTGGTGGTCATTAAGAAAGAAAACAAGTTTGAGCACCAGTGGCATTGTCCTGGCACTCAGTGTCGCTTGCTGTATCTCCATCTACTCCGCCATAGATGGAGCGGCAGTACATATCGTGTCCCCTCTCCCCTACACTGTCCTGGTGATCAGCCTTGCCACCGCCTTCTTTACGCCACTGGTGCTGCTACGCTACGGTCGCTGCGCCGTAGTCTCCGAGTGGAAAGCAAACTGGCTGCGTATTATCATCGTCGGTATCCTCTCTTTCACGTCGTATATGCTGGTCTTAGCATCCTATTCGATAGCGCCGGTAAGCTATGCCGGTGCCGTTCGCGAAATAAGCATCGTCTTCGCCGCCTTTATGGGCTGGCGCTGGTTACAGGAAGATCTGGGGTTGCTGCGAGTGGTTGGAGCCAGCATCATTTTTGTCGGGATTCTTGTTATCGCTATTGGTGGGTGATGCTTTACTTCTTCAGTTGCCATGTTCAATTGAGACCAGTATACTACTAACATGGCAGTAGAAACACCCATCCCGACCATCGTTATCGACGATACAACCATCAAACGGCGTGGAGTCTGCGAGCTTGTAGAGGAGACTTCACTCCTGCGCCTCTATGCCCAGACAGGTGGTGCTTCAGAGACCCTCCAACTTGTTGAAAGAATCAGCGAGGAGTACCCGCACAACAAAGACTTGGCGGACTGGCTGGTTTTATCCGACCTGCGCCTGGGCAATGAAAATGGGGTAGATCTGGGACGCGCGCTTTTTTATTTATAAGAATGTGTGAGTATCGTGATCTACACCCAGGATCCCAGCTGGACCCTTGCCGCGGAAATCTTCCGCCGTGAATATACCA
>CATPCK010000194.1 GCA_955652655.1 uncultured Ktedonobacteraceae bacterium
CTCGTCGTAGCCATGCCTCTCAGCGATCACACTCACCCGGCCAACCTGACTTTAGACACCGTAGGACCGGCACATGGTGAGCACGCTGGGAAAGCAGGACATCAGCAACCTGAGTAACACACGCAGTTTCAATTTTGATTGGTGCTCTACTTGAAAAGGGCTTGCGAACTCCTCCTGGAATGTTCGCGAGCCCTTTTCTTGTCGACTACACTTCAGTCAACGGTATCGGCAATGAAGCGAGGAGCTAGCAGCTGTAACAGCTTTTTGTGGTGTTGCGGGTTGTCTGCCTGTCACGCCGAATCGTATCTTCTGAGACCTGCAAGGCTTTTGCTCAGCTCTGATGCGAGCACCTTGCCATCGCGCTGTAGGATCTGCATGATCGAACGTCGTCGTTCCGCTGTTAATATTGCATCTTTCTCCATGAAACTGCACGATTACCATTGACATTGCACGAAGATAGTGCTATTATCATGGTAGATGCAGTATATTGCATGTTATTATTGGTTGTCAATGGATTGTGTCGACGAAGAGTCAGGGCCGAATGAGGCGTCTCCTCTTTCACCATCCATGATGGCAACGCGGAATCATCAACCGGATGTCTCCCACTCCTGTATAAACAATAGGAGCGAGAACTGCGGGGCCTTGTGAAGTCTCACGCACCGGGACATCCTTAAGGACATTTTACAAGCAGTTTTTCCACGAAAGTGAGGAATAATCATGTTTCGAGAGATCACGATACATCCACCGCTCCCATGTGTCTATCACGACTGTGATGGCCAGGCAACGGTTGCAATCGCCTATGAGGTGTCTGAGCACGAATGGCGCATGGTCCCCACCTGCGAGCGACATACCGTCTCCATCCTGCAAAGGAAGAAGGAGCTGAGCGATGCCACACGCCAATGAACAAGGTACCGATCCCCGGAATGCTATACACAAAGGAGAAATACAATGGATGGGATCAAAAATTACTTAACAGATATGGATGGGGTCATCCTGCATGGCAGTACTATTCTGCCTGGAGCGGCGGAGTTTGTGCAAAGCCTCAGGGCGAGGGAGATTCCGTTCTTGATTCTGACCAATAACTCGCGGTTCACACAGCGTGACCTGCAGATGCGGTTGTCCTATATGGGGCTGGACGTACCACCGGAAGCCATTTTCACCTCTGCGTTGGCGACCGCGCAGTTCCTGCACGATCAGCAACCCGGCGGGAGGGCCTTCGTCATCGGAGAGTCCGGGCTGACGACGGCACTGCATGACATCGGCTACATTCTGACCGATCAGGAGCCGGAGTATGTGGTGCTGGGGGAGACCACCTCGTATAGCTTTCAACACATCACACAGGCCATCCGCTTCGTTGCTGCTGGCGCGCGTTTCATCGCGACCAATCCCGATGAGATGGGACCCGGTGAGGGAGGCATCGTTCCCGCGACCGGGGCTGTAGCCGCATTGATTAGCGCGGCCACGGGCGTCAAGCCCTACATCATTGGCAAACCAAACCCGCTGATGATGCGCACCGCTCTGCGTACCCTCGATGCCCATTCTGAGGATTCCGTGATGATTGGTGATCGCATGGATACCGATATAGTAGCTGGGATTGAGAGCGGCTTGCGGACCATTCTGGTGCTCACTGGAGTCACCAGGCGTGAGCAGGTAGAACGCTTCCCCTATCGTCCTTCCTTGATACGGGAGTCCATTGCGGATGTTGAGATATAAGACGCATCCATGTACAATCGGATGCTAGCGGGTCGTGCCTGGCTGAGTAAGTTTTCCATTGAAAAGGACTCGGAAGCCTGTACCTGAGTCGCTATCTCTATTAGGCCACTGAGGAACAACGGAAAAGCCGTTCTGTTGTTCCTCAGTGGCCTGATTAGTCTAAACACCAATGATATTAAGTACTTTAGATAAAGTACCATATCAAATTTGGAATTGATCAGCCACTATGGTATTCTCATGAGAACAAAGTTCTTTTCGTTCTTTACATAAGAAAATATGAAAATAACAATTGGAGTGAGCACAAGAAAGGAAAAAAGTGTTTGCTGTTTTATCATACAAAAAAAGATTAAAAAGCGAACACTAAGGGGGACAGGATGAGTACGTTAGAAGTTGGTATGGATAACCTTTCCTCAGTAGACTACACCGACCAGATCGAAGCGATAACACGAGTACTGACACAAACCCCGAAAATACTTTTTATCGAACCAACCTCCGCCTCATTTGATATCGATGCCATCGCTAGCAAAGTCGCCGCCCAATTTGTAAATAGTACGAAGTATCCATTTGAAAATAAACAGGATACAACCTATGCTAGCAGTTACTTTGATGATATTGCGAAGAAAAAGGCCTTTAGCAATCAAATCGGAGGATTAAAACAGCAGATTGTACAGTTAATCGAGAACGCTCTGCAAATAAAAGTAGGACATAGAGATATTCAGCGCTACGCAACAAGCTTACTGAAACCTATAGCTGATTTTTCAAGCGCATCCTCGGGTGGGCTCAAGTATCCTCTGACGAAAGCATTCCTCTTTGAGAAGCAGCGATTGCATATACATCCCAAAAAAACGGCCCAACCTCCCTGGCTCAAAGGGCATAAACTTACCATTCACGTCAAAGACATTTCTCGATTCGATGAACAACTGATACAAGGAATCTGTGCCTATCTCAGGCGATGGGGTGAATGTGAGGAGGAGGAAATCGACGAAACGCGCGAAGCGCTGGAATATATGGCAAAAAAAGCTACCTCACCCTTCAGTCAGCTACGAAGGGTTGTTATTAAAGAATCTCTGGCTCGCATTCAGCGTGAGGCCAAAATCTACTATCTTCGCTACCTGTATCATGGAATGCAGGAGTGGAAAGTTAGCGACAAAAACGATGGCATGCTGCTTTTACGCAACTTGATAGTACGCCTGAAAAGACTTGAAGCCTATATTCGCCAGGAAAAGGATGATGCGTACTTTCAGGTGAGCTACGGGGATGAAACTTTTAACTACCGCGACCTGTTCTCGCGAGCGGATGCTTTTGACACCTTGCCCATCATTCCAGAGATAGAAGGATTTCTGGGTGAGAGTACCAATAGAGAACTGGGTGCGAAAACCTTCACGACTGGCCTCAAGCTCAAATTGAATGGGCAAGTTCATATTCACGGTGGAGAGGGCAAGCCCGTCTATGATTATAATCTGGCATTGCTCGACAACGGCAGTTCCGCCTATGATAAACGCGCAGCAGAGGCGAAATCATCCCTTCGTTTTCAAGAAAAAATACTCAAAGTAGCCCTGCTGTATTACTTTGTATTTACGGAAATCGATGATCCTACATTTGAGCCCGCGGTAGGATTTGAGACCGATATTCTCAACATACTGCGCACGGGGAGCGAAGGAGAAAAAAGTGCTGCCCTACGCAAGCTCCAACAGCGTATCGGCACTAACGCGGCCAGAGATCGCATTTCCACCCTGAAACAGCTCCTCATAGACTTTCTGGATCATACTTCGATTGGCCCCAATCGCCAGGAAGAGACATTGGTCTTGAGCCTGAAAGAGCAGATCCTGGTAAAAGACGTCAATAGTATGGTCACACATAACATCTTCTTCCAGAAAGGCTTTGAGCTGAATGGCGGCCTCGATGCTCTTAAATATATCGCCATCGAGGATGCCAGTACCAGTAAGGAAGCCATCTGTAAACTTCCTGTGACACTCACCTTTCAACCTGTGTACTATTACGCTACTGATGATCAACCAGAAAAATTTTCCATGAAGTATGAGATGGAAGGGATTCAGGCATTGCCGATTTTCCTTGCCCCGATCGACAATAAATCCCCCGAAAGGTACAAGGAAAAATATCAGAAAGACAATCGCGTCGTTTTCTATTACCAGCATCATCCCGCTGTGCGTTATGACTCGGAGCAAGCGTTTGTGTATCGCTTTACCTATACGTTGCTTGCGTACCTCTTCTTGAAAGTGCTGGCCGATAGCGTAGCCCCTGACGATCCGCGCAAGCTGTTTTTCCCTATCGTGTGCTTGCACGCGCTTGAAAAGGCAGCGGATGAATCAAACAAAAAACTTGATGATGAAGATTTCATGCATGCGCTTTCCAAAGTGCTGACGCATATGCTTGCGGAAGACTACACAGCCAATTCGCAAGGGTTTCACCTCAGCACGGTACGTCAAGAAGGGGCAGGACGCTATAAACTGGACAGCGCATTGTATTCCCTCTACTCTGCTCTACCCCGTGCGTTCCAGCTAAGCAAAACTTCCAGGGATGATCTTAGGAACTCCCCCGCGCGAAATCAACTCGATAAGTTGGCAATCATTATCGTTTCAAGCCGCAGATGCGATGTTAACAGGAAAAGCCCAGGAGCTTATCAGGCGTCAGTTTATGGTGAAATTGTTGGTATCGAGCGACTGGAGAACGAAACAGTTCGCGTCGGCACCCTCTCGACATTTTCTAGCAACCAGTCTTCGCGTGAGATGTACGAGCGGCCAGAAGCCATCCTTGAGCAGGCCAAAATCTGCTATGGCAGGGGATACCGGCACTTTTTGTATGTCGCTCAGGCACCTTATAGCAGTACCCTGCATATTTCTGATCCCGGTAATGAAGAAGAACTCTTCTTTATGAATAAGAAAGTCATCCAGTCCATACGTGAGGCAAACCCAGGGAGTAGAGTCTATCCAGTGTTTTGTGATACGTACTATGTCGTGAACCAATTCCGCCATAAACGCCAGGCTTTAAAGGTAGATTCGCTATATGTCGATGATATCGGTGAGCTTTCCAACCTGGTTTCAGATCCAAGCAAACGTTCGCTGGTCTTCTTCAATCTCTTCAATGGTGCAAGCGTCAATAAGCAGGTGTACAATGGAGTCATGTCGTACGCAACCCTGATTAATGTCTACGAGAATGATCCCACCTATGACCAATACATCTGGTCCGATATCCTTGGAGAGAAAAGCCCACAAACATTGAAAACCGATATTCTCGACTTTATTACCCTGCTGCATTTCTCACGCTATGAGAAACCTCGTGATCTGGGTTTCAAGCTCGACCCCTATAAGCGCATCATTGGCGAAACATCTGTCGGGAAGATGGCTCTTTTCCCCAATATGAGGGGCAACACCCAATTTAACGCGCTTGCATTTCTCACGCTTGTGCGAGCTGTGCTACACGCAAAGAAGTAAGAAGGATGATGTCAAACTGGAACAGCATAATTCACCAGTAGAGAAGCAGCGTGAGGAGCGCCGCCAGTTCGCAGCAGACCTGGGAAGAATATTTGAACTTGGCTTCAATGCAGGGCTACTGACAGCTATTGAACAACAAAGAGCAACGAGCCACCACTACGGTGACCTTTACCAGAAAGATCTTTCACACCTGCGCTTTTCTGCCCTTGCGAACAGCATATGCGAGCGTACAGGAGTTATCAGCACGTGGGACCGGGATACCTTAGAGCGCTGGGTACTCTTCTTCCTCGAAAAGGGCTATGTGTCTGGCCTGAATTTTTTTGACGAATATATCCAGTCATTTTCACACGAGAAACCCTGGGTCACAAGGGAGATCGTGTATGTACAGTGCAATTTCTACGGAGAAAATAGCCTGGGGACCTACGAAAAAAATGAACGGCTGGCCATCGAAGAACTAATGAACCAGTTTACATCGCAGGGGTTTTCAGTTCAACTGTCGAACGACGAAATGCGCGAATATAGCAGAACAGGTAATTTCCTCAAAGCCGATTCCTTGTTGCTGCTAAAATATGGTAAACAGTGGCGTATTCTCAGCATCGATCTTTCGGTATTCTCGCTTGGATCTCCTGCAGAGGCTGTCGACCTGACCAGCGTCGAGAAAATTCGCCGTGTCCTCGCCGCTGAGTTAAGGTACGTTCGCTCAAAAAGCGTCTTTGCCAATATGAGCATCGACACAGATGCAGAAACTGCATCTCCAGAGATTCTATCCGGGCAGTTAAGACATTACTTTACCGCGTTTAAACGAGAAGATAAAGAGTGTGCTAAGCTCATTCAATCCGCCAGTTACGCTCATAGCTTTTATACCTTCCTGATCAAGCAAGGCATCCTCAACGGAAATGATCAGGTCATGTTTAACGTCGTCGGCTATACCGACCGCAATATCAATGCTATGTCGATCCAAAAAGAACATGTTCAACTGCTGGCAACCTGCGCCGAAATATATCAAGCGCAGCCGGCGGAACAGGACATTGCTGAAGCGCGTGGTCACGTCTTACACACCATCCAAAAAGCCGCCGCGAAAAGCTTTCTTGATGGGAGAAAATTTATCACTGACCTTGTCCACCTGCTTGATCACGATGATGGCATGCACTGGCTCGATCACACCGAATTCCTTGACGGTTTTGTCAATACGCGTACGCTGCTTGCTCCTGACCTCCTGGGAGCAGATCTACTCCAGAGGATGGATAAAACTGAGTATTATGCAAAGAACATTCTAGATATACATGCGGCCCTCACGAAACGGGAACTTGCCAGCCCCACCCCATATCTCTTTCTGACCGGTAATCCTGGCATCGGAAAAACCACTGCTATTGTCAATTTTTTAAAAGCCAGGGCACAGCAAGGTGAGGGCTTCCTCTTCCTGTATGTGAGTCCGCGTAAGCAGGTTAACCTGGATATTATCAGAAAATTCCGGGAGGATACCGGGCTTCCGCCTTGTGATGATCTATTCGCGCTGACCGCCAACTCTGTCATTATTCGCAATAACAGTGCGAAACCAACCGTGCATTATTATTCAAACAAACGCCAGGACACATTCCACGAACATGGGGTGAAATTTATTTTTGCCGAAGGTGCAGAGGCCGAACAACAGCGAACCTATCAACGCCGCCTCGAAGAAATCCAGGAAGGGTTGTTGATTGACCGGGGAGAGCGCATTAGCGGTGTATTGGATAGCCTCTGCCGGGCACTCTATGCAACGCTGGATAAACCCCTGGCAAACACTATTGTGGCAACAGTAGCTATTCAATCGCTCAAGCGCACCAAAAATGGTACAAACACGTTGCGGCATTTAGAGAAAATCTTTCAGGGAGCATACAGCACGCAGAGCGGAGTTATTCCAGGGAAAATGAGCAGTATCGGCAAAACCATCCGCCATTTCTTTGTGATGATCGACGAGGTCACCGGTGATGAAAGTGGAGCAGAGTTTCTTGATGGCCTCCATACCTTCATGCACAACCACGAGCTGTTTAGCCCCGCGTATGGTATCAATGCCAAGATTATCGTTGCAGACGCCTCCATAGTCGATCCAAAGATCATACAGCAACATCTCTCGGATACAACCTACGAGCCAAATAAAATATATTTTCGCCGCGTTCCTGCTCAATACACCTGCCCACCTTTGTCTCTTGGGGAGTTTCGCTTTAAAAAGGACCAGGCTGTTGTTATCAACGCGAATGCCTATCCTGCCAGCAGGCTCCATATTACCTATAAGATCGGGGTTGACGCGCTGAGATACGACGAAGAGACCTTTGAAGAAAGGAGCAAGCAGCTCCGCAAAACGTTAGAAGGCCGCATTGTCATAGATATTCTGACGGTATTAGACCAGCCGAATCCCACCCAGATCCTTGTCTATATTCAGGATAAAAAACGCCTTGCGCTGCTCATCCAGGCCATCAGCAAGATACGTAATGGCGCCTTCAAGCCAAACGAGGACTATTTAGAGATACATGCCAATATTTCCGAAGCAGATAAAAAGGATATAGAAATGAACCAGGATAGGGTAAAGGTTGTGTTCATGACTGCCTCAGCCAGCCGGGGTCTATCGTTTAAGAAAGCCACACACATCCTGGTCGATATTCCTCATTTTGAAATCGAGCAAAATCTGATGGAAATCTTGCAGGTGATCTATCGCGGACGAGGTGGTGATCTCGACCAGCAAGAGAAAACACTCACCTTTTATCTTACCGATCATGTGGTCTATACAGAGGTTGCCGACCGGGAATTGTCCGTGCGTGAAAGTATGCTCCACCTGCTCAATGTGCTGCTGATCTTGAAGACCTCTATCATGACACGCATTGAAGGGAGTGGGAAGATTGGCATCAACCAGCGTTTCATGATGATTCCTATCGGCGGGAAGTCGGTTTTCGCGGCTGGAGAAACCTTGACCGGGCGCATCGGTAAACTCATCAAAGAGCTAGAATCGTTATCGCATCTTAAGTGGGATGATACACGCTTAGAGTATGTATCCAGCAGCCTGACACGTATCTTAGGC
>CATPCK010000195.1 GCA_955652655.1 uncultured Ktedonobacteraceae bacterium
GTCCCGCGTACCAGCCTCTATCTAGCATCTCGGTTTCACGTATCGCTGCAAGAGCGGCGTGGCGAGGGAAGCCGCCGACAGCGGGTGTAGGGTGCAGATCGGCCAACACGTCAAGAATGCATCGCCCGGGGATGAGTTCACCGGCAAAGGGGGTCATCAGGTGTTGTACATTCTTCAGCTTGAGCAGCTGCGGAGCGGCGGAGACGCGCACATTCGTGCAGTGATTCTTCAGAGCTTCCCGTACCATGGCTACGACAATGACGTGCTCAGTATTATTCTTCTCGCTTTGGAGAAGTTCTCTACTAAGCTGTGTATCTTCTGCTGCGGTATCACCGCGTCGTGCAGACCCTGCCAATGCCATAGTGTGTATCTGCCCATCCTGAGCCTGGACGAGCCGTTCGGGAGTCGCGCCAACAAAGAAGCGCTCTCCACGCTGTATAGCAAAGACGTAAGCGGCCGGGTAGCTCTCGCGCAGCCGCTGGAGTGTGAGCCTGACATCAAACGCGGCCGAAGGATCATCCAGTTTGACCTGAATGTCACGGGCGAGCACGACCTTCTCGAAAGCGCCATGCAGAATACTGTCTACTATATTTGCCACCGTTGCCATCCACTCAGAGGCTGGTCGTTGCTCGTGTATTGAGAACTGGCCGGAGGTTTCCCCTGGAGGAATGGTCCGGGCATGTTCAATCGTGGTTTGTAGCTGTCTCACAGCGGCTTCGATCTCCTGCACGCACTGCTCTATATTCTCGGATGGCTGGATTACGCGGTTTATGGTGAGCGTGACCTGATTGGCGGTGTAACTCAGGAGGAAGTGGGGTAAGATGAGCAGCCCAGCAGGAAAATCGGCCCAGAGTTGCGTACGTGGTGAGAGCGGATCGAAGGCAAATCCACCAAAGAGAACGGGGCCACTGCCAGGAGTGGGTAGCGTTGAGGGTGTATAGGTGATAACCGCATCATTGAGTAGAGAACGCCAGGCAGAGGCCGAATCGATAAAACATGTGCTGCCCATTGTTTCTATGGCTGTTGTGGTACCTACACCTATGAGGGTATTCTGCTCTGCAGGCTGCTCCCAGAAGAAGCATTCTCCCAGTCCCGCCTGCCGGGCACCGTTAAAGGCCTGGATCTTGTCATACCACTCAATGGGCTGTGTGTAGCTGGCAAGCACGGTTCGTTGTTGTTGAGATGCGCGTTCTGAAGCCTCGCGCAAGGTTTTGAATAATAGGTCCTGGTCACTAATAATGGGCGATTGCCCGGTTGCGTCGTGTACTACGAGCGAATTAGCAATTACTACTTTCATACTTCTGTCTAGCTCAATATATAAAGAATGGGCTGAAAAATCTATAGCCCAGGGTCAGTTGTGTTCTGTCCATTACATATTGTAGCGGAGATGTAGGGAGATTGCCACAATGGCGGTGTTGAGTAATTGGAAGGACTACACCCTCGGGTATCCTGGACGACCATCTTGTAGTCGACCAGGACCACCCGAACAGGAAGATGGGACGGCACACTAAGGCTACGGTGAAACCTCGTCCAGGCGCTTTTGCCTGGTGGCAATGCCAAACTGGGCGATTATGGCGGAAACAACGAGGCAGCCGCTGAACACTAAAAAGGTGAAGACGGGACCCAGCGTGGGAATGAGCGGGGCAATCACGAGAATGCCAATTCCGCCGCCGATGTGCCCGACTCCATCGACCAGCGCAAAGCCCGTGGCGCGCGCGCGAGTTGGATAGTTCTCCGTTGTCCAGGTATAGGCCATGGGGACCCACAAGTTGAAGCCAATGAAGAGCACAATGGACCCAATGGCCGAGATCGCGAAATTGCCTGAGCCACTCAACGCTATAATCATTCCACCCAGCAGCGTGAGGACCGCCGCAATGGGCACCCAGTACTTGCGTTCGAGGAGCTCGCCAAAGAAGTAGTCGAACACCGCCACGCCGATGAAGCCAAAGGTGCCAAAGGCTGCGATGAGGCCAGCCTCCGGTGGCGGATAGCCCAGGCTGGCCAGCACGGTCGTCAGCCCGGCGCCAATGCCGTAGATCGTGATGAAGGCAATGAACCACATGAAGAACAGCAGGATGGTGCGCCGCAGGTACACCGGGTTGCCGAGAATCTCCATGTACGTGGCGTTTGTCTCACCAACATGGACGTGCAACTCCGAACCAACCGGCGGCAGGTTGGATAGCCGTCGCAGTGCTCGATGCTCCATCTCAGAGACGATCTGGCCCGCCTCATCAATGCGTCCGCGGGCGATGAGCCAGCGCGGCGACTCCGGCAAGCGGAAGCGCAGCACGATGCCGACGAGTGCCAGCAGCGCGCCGATACCGTACATCCAGCGCCAGCCGTTTTCAAAGCCCGGTCCGGCCACAGCAAAGGGCAGACCAAGCGGGAACGGTGTCGGCGGGGTTGTCAGGAGCAGACCGAGCCAGATGCCGAAGAAGGCACCGAGCGAGGACATAATGAAGATCAGCGCGGTGTACCTGGCGCGCCCATTCCCGGGAGCCACCTCGTTGACATAGGTCGCGACCAGCGCCAGGTCGGCCCCGACGCCGATGCCGGTGATGGTACGCGCAATGACGAAGTTCGTGTAGTCCCCGACGAAGGCGTTGTACAGCGAGCCAAGGCCGGTGATGACCAGCGTAATCAGCAGCATGTCGCGCCTGCCAAAGCGGTCAGCCAGGGGACTCAAGATGAGCGCGCCGATGACATAGCCAAACAAGTTGAGCGTGACCGGCAGCCCCAGGTAGTTGGCGGCCGTCGGCGGGGTACAGCCACGCACCAGGGTGACGCAGGTCTGGATGAACGAGACGTTGATGTCGAAGATGTCGAAGAACGTAAAGAGAAAGCCGATGCCAATGATGCCAATGAATAGGTAGGAGAGCGACCAGATGGGAATGCGATCCTGGCGAGCAATAACGGAAGCGCCTGTGCTGCTCGTTCTTGATTCTGCGAAGGGGGATGGGGTGCTGCCTGTTTCGGATGCCATGAGATACTCCTTTCATACGCCTGTCTTGGCAGAGAGGATAGGAGGAAAGCTCCTCCTGGGCGAACTAGAAGAATAAAGTGGTTCTGCTCGTTTGCCTCTTGAGCCCGTCTCGTTCATCATGGTGAACAAGCTGTTCTGTTATGTGAACATTATGCCCAAAAAGATGACATACTGTCAAGAGGGAGAGCACGTTTTACTGAATCCTCATCGCTTCGCTCTTCGAAATGTTTTTTGTGGTGTTGCGAGTTTTGGAGACGGCGTCTGGCACACTCGCAAAAACACAAAAAAGCCGGATTGGCAAAATTATTTGTAATAAAATTAGACACAAATATCATGTTTAAAA
>CATPCK010000196.1 GCA_955652655.1 uncultured Ktedonobacteraceae bacterium
CCGCTGTATGGCGCGCTGATCGTGCAGCAATTTGGCTGGCAATATATTTTCTATTTCAATGTGCCCATCGTGATTGGACTGATCATTGCTGCCTGGCGGCTTATTCCCGGCGGAACGCACACGCGCGAGGGCATCGACTGGATTGGCGCGGCCCTGCTCGGCCTGGCGCTGACCTGCCTGAGCCTTGGCCTGGCGCAACAGGGAACAGACCTTGGACCAACGCCGGCCAACGCTCCTGCTCCACAAAATAACCCTATCTCTATTGGGCTGGCCATCGTCTTTCTCATAGCCTTCGTACTGGTGGAGAGGAAAGTACGCTGGCCGTTGATTGACTTATCACTCTTCAAACGACTTCACTTTAGCGCGACTTCACTGGTGAGCCTGCTGGTAGGAGCAGCGCTGATCATTGCCATGGCCGATATTCCTATCTTTGTCGACACAGTGCTGCAGCGACCGGTGCTTGATAGTGGATTGGCGCTGCTGCGCCTCACCGCGATGATACCAGTCGGAGCGCTGCTGGGCGGCTGGCTTTGCAGCCGTATTACCTGCCGTTTCACCGCTGTCCTTGGCTTGCTCTTTACCGCGACAGGCTTCTACCTGATGAGCCGCTGGCCTATTCATGTCGATTGGAACCAGATTACGATCAGCACGGTAACGGCGGGTTTGGGCTTTGGACTGGTCATTGCTCCTATCGGCACGACGGCGATCAACGCTGTAAGAGCCAGGCAGGCGGGTATGAGCTCCGCGATCGTGACCTCGCTGCGTATGGTGGGCATGATGTTGGGATTGGCGGCGCTGACTTCCTGGGCGCTGGCCTACTTTAAACAACTGGCCTCGACCTATCCATCCTTGCCCCTGTCGGCGACGGCAGCGCAGTTCGCGAATTGGTCGAAGGGCTATGCCGCACATATCATCCAATCGGCGCATACCGTCTATAGCGCTGTGTTCCTCACCTCGATGGTGTTATGTCTTATCGCAATCATTCCCGCCGTTTTCCTGTGGGGTCGCAAGGCAGCGGTTGCCGGGCAGGATGTGCAAGAAGTGCCGGAGACCGGCACGGGTGCAGTTGTAGAGGTGGAGACGGTTCCTCCCGCTTCGCCCGCGCCACACGAGGCTGACACGGTGGGGGTATCGCTGGGGGCAGCCGATATATTGCGGGACCCTGCTGCGCCCACGGAATCCGGGTCACCACCTCTGCCCCCGGACGATACGAAAGGAGGCGGTGATGGCAATAACGGGCGCAATCCTAAAAAGCGGCGGCGTTTGATTATCGCGGCGGCGAGTATTCTCTTAGTTTTGTTGCTCGTAATAGCGGGAGTATTCGCAGCCTTTATGTGGCAGTCACCCAACTCACCTTCCACCTCAGGGAATCAAACGACGCCAGCTGCGGAGACAGCAACGCCAATAGCCGGGCCACGCATGATTCAGCTAGCGCTGGACCAGGCAGCGCTCACCTCCCTTTTTGTGGCGCAACTGGGATTACAGAAAGGGGCATTGACGGATATGAAGGTCATTCCTATGCCCAATGATGGAGTGATCATGAGCCTGAATCTACACATCAACGCAAGCGGCATTCAGCGGGTCATGCCTGTTGAAATGGACAACACCATGGGCATTGATAAGCATCAGAACATTCAATTGCATGTGCTGCACCTCAAACGCGACGGGATAGATGCGGGCCCAGGGGCAGCCGCGAGCATGGAGAAGGCTCTGAATGAGTTGTTGATCAGCTCGGTCATGCCAGCACTGCGCGGTCAATTCAAGGGAGTAAAACTCATCTCTGTCCATACCAGTACATCAATCGGCTGCGCAAGAGCCACAGAAATGTTTGTGCTGCTGGTCCAGGCGCCTCCCATCGAGGGCATTGCCGCGCAACCAACACCAGTACCGTTCTGTTTCAAAGGCCCGGTCGATCTCAAGAAGCTGCTACCGCATTAAAAGGGGTAGTCGAGGAGAGTATTGAAGATGAACCATATGAAATATTCGCGCTTTATGCAGGCCGGTTGGGTCATGTTGCTGGCAACATTACTGCTGGGTCTGGTGGTGACACCGGCGGGCGCGGAAAGCAGCACAACGCGGCAGGCAACGCAACGGTCAGGCAATGCAACGTCTGTTGGGGCGACTATTTATATTACTCGTGGGACGCTGGTGCCGCTCTTTCAGAGCCGCATCGATCAGCAGGTTCCAGGGGCCGTCAATAGCGCGATCAACAATGTCGTAAGCGGGCTACCGAGGCAGGATCAGGGCTGGGCGCTGCAGATGGCGAACACGCTTATTCAACCATCGGCCACGTTGACCAGCCTCACGACGCAGGCGGGAGGGATCGTTACCTCGCTGCAAGTGAGCCTCTACCCAGGAGATCCACGACCGATCAATCTCAGCATGCTGGTGAGCTTGAGAGTGCTCAATTCATCAACCGTACAGGTCAGCGCGAGTCCTCTCAATGGTGGCCCGGCGCTCGTCAGTGGGCCGCTGGCAACCTTCCAGGTACCCATCGGCCAGCTCAATAGCATCAGCACAACGCCGGGGTGTGGCGATGCTGCACTGGCATTGAAGCTGCAATTTCCTGTGGCCCTGGGGCATGCACAAACGCAGGGACAGGTACGACAGAATACGGCATTAAACGCGTACACGAGCATGAGTACCAGTAATCAGGGACAAAGCCAGTCCAACCCGGACATGATACGTAACACGCCGTCAACAAATGCGAATGCCTACATAGAGATTCCAGCTTCATCGCTAGCCTCGATGGGCAATAGCGTCGGAGACCTGCCCATCAATAGCAGTATGACGGCAAAAAATGTCAACATTGGCGTGCAGAGTAGCAACCTGGTTATCAACGCGGATGTGTACGACTCGTTCCTGGGCAAGATTGGTACGGCCACAACGACGGCCGCACCAACGGCGGCGGGTGGAAGCCTGGCCGTGCATGTATTGAGTACGACGATTACCTTCTTAAATATATTCACCTTTCCCTATGATAGCTACAATGCACAGATCCAGCAGACATTAAACTCGAAGCTCAATCGCGCGCTGGCAGGCAAGTTTACCGTCACCCGGGCGGCGATTGGCCCCAACGCGCATGTGCCTTGCGCAGCGGGGGATAGCCTGGTGCTGACGGGTGTGGCGAGTTTGGGGTAGGAGGGAGACGAGGGCGACGCTGCCTTCATCCTCGGATGCGGTTGCGTCCCCACTCCTACGTGTCTTACAGTGGTAGGTTGTTTGAGGGAAAGGGAAGGCGTACTTGTAGGGGCGGGAGTGGTTTTACACGGGGAGGTTTTTTGGGGGCGGAGCGTCACATTCGTAGGGGCGGGAGCGGAGTGGATGCGGAGTGGGGACGCTTGCGTCGCCCTGGGAGGTTGGGGAAAGCGTGCACAGGGACAGGACGAGGGCGACTTCCGAAGGGACATCACGAAAAACCTCCCCGTGTAAAGC
>CATPCK010000197.1 GCA_955652655.1 uncultured Ktedonobacteraceae bacterium
ACCAGGACGTCACCGCTTGTGGTTCCGGCCGGTTGATTGATGGTGAGCGTGGATCCTCCCGCGCCATTATTGCCCGTGGCTATTGTCCGAAGCGAAATCCCTCCTGTTGGTGGCGGCGTGGGCGTGGGCGTGGATGTGGACGTGGCGGTAACCGTGGGCGTGGGTGTAGAACTAGTAATGGTAAAAGAATCAGTAAAATTATTAGGAGCAGTGGAGCCCGTAAAATTAGCAGAAGCAGTCAGGTGATCGGAAGAAATGGTAAACGTAGTAAGCCCATTTGTTGGGTTAATATTGTTCCCCATCCACTTAGCAAAGTAGCCAGCATCCCCATCAGCGGTGTTAATGGCATGCAGTCCTTCTCCAACAGTGCCTATAATTGCCAGTACAGGTCCCGAATCTTTGGTGTAACTTCCCGTTGAACCAGTATTGACGACACAATTGCTATTGTATGTTTCCGCTTGAATAGCTGTACACGTTGTGTTATTTAACGCGAGTTGTTTGCTTCTTTGGTAATCATGGTCGTGCCCTTGCAAGATAAGATCGACTTTTTTACTTACCAGAAGGTTAAAGATATCATTTCCTATATCACAGCTCATTATACCCATACTAATACAGTTCTTATGCATGCCAACAATTATCCACTTTATTCCGCTCGCCCGTGCACTATCAATAGTATTTGACACCCAATTGTAGTGCGTTGTTCCAATGTTGTAGCTATAATCTCCGCCATTAGTAAAGGTAAGACCGGGAGAAATCATCATAAATCGTGCAATCGGGGAAGAGGCAGGATAATCAAAGTAGTATTCTTTACCATAGGTCCCCACTGCTCCTAACCTATCCGGAAGACACTGAGTAAAATTATCGATCAGTCCATCTTGACTCTCTCCTCCATCCTCATGGTTGCCGGAAACAAGTTCAAATGGAAAGGTGCTGCCAACATGGCTTTGCACATAGGAGCACCAGGCCGATTCGGGAGTAATCTCTGAGTAACTCATGTCCCCCAAAACTAAATGGAACTGGCTAGAAGACTTTGCAATAAGATCAAGTGATGCTGAAGTATTACTATTTCCTCCAATATCCCCTCCTGCTGTAAAGGTAATACTTGGAGCCAGAGCACCCGCAGAAGGGGCAGCCGCTTTACTTTGTACTATTAGATATGGAACGGATGACCCTATAAATAATATGATAACAAGAATAAGAGGGAAGAAATGTTTTTTCATATCTCCTGGTCGCACTGAGAAGAATCTCAAATTGGGAGAGAACAATATCTTTTTATGTGTAGTATGTGGGCCATTCATGTATTTACCTTCCTACCAGGTTATACGGCACCAAGCTAAACCCTTTGTTCGCTGTCAAACCAGCAAAAAACTACAATTCGCCGATACTTTGTTAGCTTCCACCAAAGAATGAGGTTATCCAGTAAGGTACGATAATTCCCGTTGAGTAGTATACAGTACGTGGATAATTATTACAAGAGAGTCTATGCAAGCATTATTTACCTTCTATTTTATAGTGAGAATAATGTGATGGTGTAATTATTCAGTGGAAATGGAACTCATACAGGAGAGATAATACTGAACACGCAAGAACGGAACCAAATGATGATCTTGAACTGGATTTTTTGACAAGCTGTTCAGCAAAGCGGAAGAAGCTGGCCGAAGAGCTCTCAAAGTCAATCCGGCCTACACGTCGCAGGATTGCAGCAGGTGTCACCATCGGCAACCCATGCCGTTGTCTGAAAGAACCTATCATTGTCCCTGCTGCCTCCTTTCGATTGATCGTGATCTCAATGCTGCTTTGAATATTCGTGGTCTGGGACTACAGGCCCTCGGCTTGTCCGTAGAAGCCCCGCCGCTTTAGCGCGGGGAGTAGTCACGAGCGGTGCAATCACCAGCGTTGCGACCTGCCCCCACCGCATCACTACAACAGCCTGCATTCGTTTTCCGTTCTCCCAAACTTAGAAAAGTCTAGATCTGGGTGGCTCCCTATCATGGTCGCCTTTTGATTTCCTGGCAGCCGGTTCCTGGGGTTGGGTACTCCCTGGTTCATCACCCGGTTGAGGAAGGCCGCACAAAAGAAGTCCTACATACCTTGCATGTGGTCTCGGAGTAAAATATGTTTGTAACTGGTAATTAGTTACTACGTGCCAAAGACCGGATTTGATCCAAGGTGAAGACCAGCTGCGCAAGCTCATCGACGTTTGCTCAATGCGGGAGGGATGAGGGTGATCCACGGACAATGCGCCAGGGCCTGTCCTCCATCACACCCTATGGCAGAAGATCAAGGTTGCTCGTCTTCCTGCTCAGCTTTCTCTGTGGCAATGCGCTTCAAGTTGTGATCGGTCTCTTGTTCGGTGAAGGAGCTCAGGTTCTCCCCATCATGATCACGAAGAATGGCGCGTGGTAGTGGGACGGTCTCGCGTTCGGTGAAGGAGGTGAGGTTCTCACGGTAGGCGCTGAGGAAATTCAGGAGGCCCAACGCTTCATCTGGTGTCATGTCGAAATTGATGCCCGACATGTGTCTGAGAATGAGACCCGTGTCCTCCATGTGTACCCGATATCTGCCAATGATTGCGTCCATGTTCCGCTCCTTGTTCATATGGTAGCCGTGAGTCGTGCTTACCAGGATGAAGATAGTCTTGTTCTTTGAGAGTGTAGAAGCTTTTGAAGTATTTGTCAATGGTTGTGGGATTCCCGAGCAGGGCTGTTGCAAGATCGGGAAGAAGCGGGGGTCCAGGGGGCGGCCGCCCCCTGGCGGAGCGGGAGGTGTCCTCGCCCTCTTCCATCTCCCTGCCGCCGAAGGCGGCGATCAAAGACTATGCAACAGCCTTGCCAACCGGGTTCGGCGACATTCCTCGCTTGGCTATGTCAGTCCGGTTGCTTATGAACAATCGGTGTGCTAACCCTAACGTTTAGGGGCTCCACAAAAGCGGGTCAATCTCTCTTTTTAGAGGAGGGTCTTGAAGAACCGTCTTTCCCTTTGGGGTCAAGTCCCTGATGCTTACGGAAATGCCACAGCAAGTAGAGCAGGAAAATGAACAGCACCGTTGCAAGCCCATAGAACACGATGTTGATTACATCGCCCTGCATTGTTTTTTGTTGTAAAGATGCCCTTTTTGGCGCAGTTGAAGCAATGGATGGAGGGTAGAGACCGGTGATGATAAAGTGAGGGGTACCCCCAACTGTGAATGTATGCACAATCTGCCGACCAAACAGGTCAAGCATGGCAACTCTACCTCCCTGCAAGGCGACAAAGCCGAGAAGTCCATCGTTTGTGATGGCCACCGCTTCGGGCGGCCCGTCAGTGTGAATGACGCGACGCGGCTCTTTTGGCAGCGTGATCCTCGCGCCGTCAAGAGGGTTGAGGACATCCAGCAGATTGTGCTGTGCATCTGGCACGAAGACTTCGCCGGTAAGCGCACTGTAGTCGATCGGGCCAAACTTTCCGCCGGAGAGCAGCGGCGGAAACACCCGTAGTGTCACCAGGTCAATTGCGACCACGGTCCCTCGGCGTGTCGTCACATAGGCGTTAAATGCATCAGGAATACTGAGAAATTGTGGCCCACCCGCAATAGGAATGTTATCGAGCAGTGGACCCTTCACGTCGAAGATGGAGAGCGAGGTGGGACCCGTTACCCAGAGTTGATTGCTCGTCGACTCCATCGCCCGTACCGCTAGTCCATAGACAGGGCCATCGGTCCTGTAGGTCTTTTGAAGCCTGCACGTTGCAGGATCAAGCGCGCTCACGTCCGCTCCATCGTTTCCGGCCGCGTATAATACAGTCGCGTCAGGGCTGAGCGCCAGGACCGTCGGATGCCCTTGCAGGCCCCCAGTGCAGACCGACTGCCCTGTTTTGGCGGCAATTACGGCAACCCGCCCGAGGGTTGGTTGGGTGGCGTATAATAAACGGCCATCTGGGCTGAGCAGGA
>CATPCK010000198.1 GCA_955652655.1 uncultured Ktedonobacteraceae bacterium
AAAGAAGCACCAGATGCAGCGTGTCATCCTGATTACCTCCCCATTCCACAATATTTGCAGTGAGAACACATTAAACGGTGGCATGCCCAACTCCCAGCAGCCTACCCTGATACACCACCTCAACTCGCCATATCTTCAGTGCACCAGATGCCGCCGGGAGCAACTTAGACCCCGATACCGATCTGGTGCAGGGTGGTGCTGAACAAGTGGATCCGGTGCCAGCCTCCAAGCGGCTCGTGAGCCATGCTTTCCTGAACGGAGGAGACGCCAGCCCAGGGTGTCGGATACGGTCCCGCCATGCCGATATTCTCCCCACAGTCACTATCGCCGGCAAAACCTTCATTAGCGATGCGTTGGTACGGCGTACTGCCATCTGGACAAGTATGGCTAAAGCCGCAGTGATACATGTTCCAGCTATGGAGCAGTGCGCCACCAGCCAGGGTAGCGTTCCAGGCGAACGGAGGCAGGCCACAGGCAGCCCGATCATGGTTGATCAATTGGAAGAGTTGCTGGGTGAGCTGTTGGGCCTCCGCAGAGGTAGGAGCTGGCCCATAGGGAGCTGCCAGGGTTCCGTTCGTTGCCGGAACCCGCGTTGTGTCATTGCTGAAAGTGACGCAGTTCGAGACGGGCCGCGGAGTAGAGGTAGGGGTATAAGTAGAGGTATTGGAAGTAGAGGTGTGCGGCTTCGACGTTGGCACTGGCGTCACTAAATGACTGAGAATTGACGGCATTGATATCGTGGTTGGAGTCGGAGAGGGCCGAAGGCCGCTGTGGCTCAGGGAATTGCTCGCGATATAACTTGACGACGAAGAACGAATGGCAGCCTCAGATCCGCATGCCGCCAGCAAGATGATCAAAGAGAGGCACAGCAGACCCCAACAGATGTTCTTCACAAGCAATACCCCTTCCTGGTTTCATATTCCCCAATGCTATAGAGCGTAGCACGCGTGACACGTGTGCAAGCATGGGCAATCTTCAAACTGGTACTTTTGGCAGGGGGTTGGTGAAGGTTTAGTGCTCAAACGGCTTCGATATCAGACCACGTCCAATTCAGCTTCTGCCATCACATCTTGCAGAATTTTGACAACTGCCGGGATAAACTCTTTTGTGTTTTCCCAGTAATTGTGTGCTCGCAGGCCGCCAACCGGACTATTCGTAATGTTATTGACCTGTATATCATTAATGGGCACCGGAGAGAGCTCGCCCTTGCTGTAATCAAGAGCCTGATAGATTCCAACCATCTCTTCTTCAGCTGGTTCCTTATCGCCTCGTTTCCAGCCAGCGGGGGGGCGTAAGCGATCCGCCACGATGTCCTGTGCATCCAGGAAATTATCCCAACGCTTAATCTTGGGCACCACAGCTAGATGTTCTCCCCAGCCGAAGAGATCAACATACTTGCGTATCGGGCTGCCGGCTGTGATAACAGCGCGAATTTTCTTCGCCGCAATTGGAGGAAGTTCCTGCAAAACGTCGAGTCCGATGACAGTGCCATTGCTGTGTGTATTCAGCACGATGCCCGCTACATCCTCTCGAAAGGCGAGTCGTAGCAGCGCATCCAGTATAAAACTGCGCACGCGTTGACGCCTCCCGTTATGACAGACGTACGCTGCTACATCGTTTTCAAACTGTCTAAGAAGAGCCATGAAGCCGCCGAGGTGTCGTGAGGAGCCGTTATGATGTGGATAGCCCTTATCCTGACGAATGCGAAGGCTCGGCCTTGGTCCAGTGTCCTTTTGTGGAAGGGGTTCCAACAGGTTTGTCCAAAGTGACTGTACAAGCGGCTGCATTATATCCAGGAACAACATATCCAGCAGAGCTGCTACATGGCTGTAGTGACTGGCAGAGACCGCTGCCATGCCGCCCGTTATCACGGCTGCCTCTACCTCAGGGCCTTCCCCTTCTAATCTCGAATAGACAAGTGCAACATGAGCTATACGAGCGTTCCCCTTGACGAGCGGCGCGTCAGCGATACTCACCGTTCGGTGATCCTCATCCCAGGAGCCTAAGCGCTTCATGCCATCTTCCCCGCAAAGCGATCGAGGAGGCCAAACGCTCTGGACATAGATAGGCACACTGGCGCCCACCTGGTACGATTGACGGCCCGGATCATCGCTCAATAGCTCGTCGCCATCCTGGTTAAGTGCATTACAAAGATTTGTATGTAGATCATCTGCATATCCCGCGACACCATCGAGTGGTGGCTCCTGGAAACCAATACCATGAATTGTGACAATGCACGTAATGCCCGATCCCATTGCTTCTCTCCTCCCTTATTAAGTGGTAAGGAAATGACACGTTAACCGTCACGCGCTACGCTCTACTGACTACGATAAACAGCACAGAAGCGGCCAGCCAAAGGCGACCACAAGGAATCTTTCACGGGTAGGTATTTGGCGATGTCGCCTCGGAAGCGCCTTCGTACCCTCCCCACATCCACACCGCTCCCGTTTTCAAAGGTAGGTATTGGTGATGTGGCATCGGAAGCGCCTTCGTACCCGTAGGGCGGGGGTGGCGGATGTTGTGGGAGGGGACGCTTGCGTCGCCCTCTTCGCGTGGCCCAGTCGCCTGGTTCCTCCC
>CATPCK010000199.1 GCA_955652655.1 uncultured Ktedonobacteraceae bacterium
ATGCTATACTGTAAAGCATGAAACAGAAGAAAGCTTACAAGTATCGCTTCTACCCAAGTGATGAGCAAAAACGCATCCTGGCGCAGACCTTCGGATGTTGCCGCTACGTCTATAACTGGGCGTTGAGACAACGTACTGATGCCTACTACCAGCATGGTGAGCGTCTGTACTACGAAGGAACAGCGCAACGCTTGGTCACGCTCAAGAAGCAGGAAGAAACGTTGTGGCTCAATGAGGTTTCTTCTGTTCCGCTCCAACAAGCTCTTAGACATCTCGATAAAGCCTTTCGCAACTTCTTTGAAGGGCGTGCAGACTATCCCACCTTCAAAAAGAAGCGGAACCAGCAAGCTGCTACCTATGCGAGCAACGCGTTCACCTGGAATGCACGTGCTCTCACGCTTGCAAAGATGGATGCCCCTCTTGACATCACGTGGCATCGTCCACTGCCCGATGGGTGTAAGCCAAGCCGTGTCACCATCACCAAGGATGAAGCTGAGCGCTACTTTGTCTCCATCCTGGTAGAAGAAGACATCGCGCCATTGGAAGTCACGCCTAAGATGGTTGGGCTTGACCTGGGCTTGAAGTCGATGGTCATCACCTCTGATGGGCACACTTACGGCAATCCCAAGTTCTTCGTCAAAGATGAAAAGAAGCTTGCGAAAGCACAGCGCCGTCACGCAACAAAGAAAAAAGGTTCCAAGAACCGTGCAAAAGCCCGTCTCAATGTTGCCCGCATCCATAAAAAGATTGCAGATCGGAGACGAGACTATCAACACCAGCTCTCGGCTCGCATCATACGCGAAAACCAAGTCGTATGTGTCGAGAGTCTGCAAGTCAAGAATATGGTCAAGAACCACTGCCTGGCCAAAGCCATCTCTGATGTGGGATGGAGTGAATTTGTCAGACAACTGGAATACAAAGCAGAGTGGTATGGGCGTACCCTTGTCAGAATTGACAAGTGGTATCCGTCCAGTAAGCGGTGTTTCGATTGTGGACATATTCTCGACTCCTTAACGCTTGATGTACGATCATGGATATGCCCTGAATGTGGCGTCCAGCATGATCGTGATATCAATGCTGCAAAAAATGTGTTGGCCGCAGGACTTGCGGTTGCTGCCTGTGGAGAGGCCGTAAGACCCGGTGCGGTGAAAACCAAGCCAGGCAAGCCTCAGCGAAGCAGGAAAGCCTCTTAGCGATAAGAGGAAGCCCCCGCGCTTTAGCCGGGGGAGGATGTCACTCCTGCTAATCATGGAGAACAAACAGGAACTAACAAATGGCAGAAAAACAACAAAACAAACCCCTTTTTGGGCTGAACATTGACCCATCAACAAATAACCTGCAACTGGCATACAGCCTGGCACAAATTGCTGACACCACACGGCTGGACTTCATCGGCATTCAGGACCACCCGTACAACGGCAGGTTTCTCGACACCTGGACACTACTCACCGCCCTTGGCTCCCGCACACAGCATGTCCGGCTCCTGCCTGATGTCCTCAACCTGCCGCTCCGTCCTCCCGCCACGCTGGCAAAGGCCGCAGCGACACTCGACATCCTGACCAACGGCCGCTTAGAGCTGGGACTCGGCGCCGGCGGATTCTGGGAAGGTATCGTATCCTACGGGGGAGTGCATCGCTCGCCGGGAGAGGCGGTGAGCGCGTTGGAAGAGGCCATCGCCCTCATGCATACGCTCTGGCAGCCAATACCATCCAATCAAACGGTGAACTTCTCCGGCCATCATTATCAACTGGTGAATGCGCATCCCGGTCCCACGCCAGCACACCCAATCGGCATCTGGCTCGGCGCTCTGCGCCCCAAATTGCTGCGCCTTACAGGCTACAAAGCCGACGGCTTACTTATCTCCGCCTCCTACATCCCACCGGAGGATGTACCCTCCATCCAACAAACCATTAACGACGCCGCCCATGAAGTTGGACGCGATCCCCAGGCAATACGGCGAGGATATAACCTCATGGGCTCCATCGTCCAGCCTGGAAGCAGGCCAATGGTAGCTCGCCGCAAGGGCGTCATCATCGGCACGCCCCGGCACTGGATCGACGAAATCCTGCGCTATTATCACGAACTACATATGGATACCTTCATTTTCTGGTCTATAATGGGCGAGGAAGAAAAACAATCGCGCATCTTCGCCGAAGAAGTAGCGCCTGGAATACTGGAACAACTCAAATAACAACAATTGTATAGAGGGGAAACAACATGAACGCAGCCGAAATGCTTGATAATGTTCACCTTAGAACCATCAAGGCCCTGGACGACCTACCCGAACTGCAATGGGACATACCAACAAATTCCCGCGGAGAAACTACAGCAAAAAGGAACACTGCCGTGGTACAATGCCGACCGCTCGCTAAATGATATTACCACCACTTTCTCCAATCACGCGAACGAACACTGCGCCCAGATCGAAATTTTTCGTAGCAGGAGCTAACGCAGGCCGCCTTCCGCCTGATCCTGAGGATGCAGAATAACAACAGGGATTTCCCGCGTCGTCTTTTTCTGATACTCAGCATAACTGCCATACATAGCGACAAGCAGCGGCCAGAGGCGTTCCCTCTCCGCTGCATCCGCCTGCCTTGCGGTCACACGTAGTTTCTTACGCCCAATTTCCACCTCCGCCTCCGGCTTCGCCTGCAAGTTCAGCCACCACACAGGATGTTTAGGAGCTCCGCCATCGGAAGCAACAAGGATCAGGTCATCCCCATCCCTGAGGTACAGCAGCGGCGTCGTACGCTTCTGACCAGTCTTGCGCCCGGTAGTGTTCAGCAACAACACAGGGTTCTTGCCAAGTCTCCCACCAAGCTTGCCCCCCGAAAGGCGATAAAAAAACGCATGTGTCCCTGTAAAGAATCGTTGTGCCTTATTTGTTTTTCTCGCTGGACGGCTAGTATCAACCGTCTGATGATCAACTGACATAGTCTATCTTCTCTCCATTAATTAACACACGCATACTTAAGGCCCGAACAGGGCGACCACAAGGGACAATACATTTGACTTAAGGACAAAAGGGGGAAAGAGAAGACAAGAAAGCTCCAATCTGGCACACTACCAGAA
>CATPCK010000200.1 GCA_955652655.1 uncultured Ktedonobacteraceae bacterium
CTCGATGACAAACTGCAGGTTCAACCGCAGCTCGCGCAATCCTGGAATGTGTCCCCGGATGGGCTCAATTATACGTTTCACCTGCACAAAGCCATGAAATTCAGTGACGGTACGCCGCTTACCTCGGCAGATGTAGCTTATAGTATTGACCGTGCACTACAACCCGCAACCAAATCTAGTGTTGCTCCAATTTACCTCTCCCTAATTAAAGATTCTGACAAACTACTCGGTGGATTTACGCCGACATTGATCAATGATAGTCTCATAACGCCGGATGCGAACACGCTTATCATAACCATCAAAAAGAGAGCGCCCTACTTCCTGGCAATGCTTACCTATCCATGCTCTTTCGTTGTCGAAAAGCATTTAATTGATACCTATAATACGGCTTTCACAGACCACCTGACGGAAGGTGGGTCTAGCGGCCCATTCAAGGTATCACAGTATACTCATGGTAAAGAAATCGATTTCGTTCCTAACGCAGTCTACTATGGCCTCCAGCCACAATTGCATAAAGTCGTCTTTCCGTTTTACCAGCAGTCGGATAATGCTTACCATGACTACCAGATAGGCCGGGTTGATACAACGGGGGTACCCGTCTCTACTTTCGCTAGCGATAAGAAGCGTACAGATTTCCATCAGATCCCGCAGTTGTGGATCAACTACTACACCATGAATTACCTGGTAAAACCGTTCGACAATATCCACATCCGCCAGGCACTCGCCCTGGCCATCGATAAAACGACGATAGCCAATGATGTCTGGAAAGGAACGGTGTTGCCTACAAACCATATAGTGCCAGAGGGTATGCCAGGTTACAACCCTGACCTCAATGGACCAGATGGTACTCAGAGTCTGCAAGGGAATCCAGATAAAGCGAGGACATTGTTGCAGATGGGATTGAAGGAGGAGAATATTGCTACGTTGCCGCCGATCAAACTGACCTATGCAACGTCGACGAGTGTCGCCTACTTTGACCAGGAAGTAACGGCCATGATCAAGATGTGGCATGACATATTGGGTGTCACCGTTACAGCAGACCCCATTGATTACAATTCACTACTCACCCAGGTTACGCTTGCTACTGGCAACGCTTCGGGTTTACAGTTCTGGGGGCTTACCTGGGTTGCCGAATATCCTGATCCGCAGGACTGGTTGACGCGCCAGTTTGACAGTGGCGTTCCCAATAACAATATGAACTACGGTCAAAATACGAGTTCGAACGTGGCGAGACAGCAATATCTCCAGCACCAGTTGGAAAATGCCGATAGCAATGGTCAGGAGGGGGCCAGGTTCAAAATCTATCAAGAGGCGGAGCAGCAACTGGTTAATGACGTAGCATGGATGCCCATGGAACAGGTAACGTTGACGTTCTTGCGGAAAGAGACGGTGATCGGCATCGTTGATAATGCACAGGGAATCATTCCGCCCAACGATTGGGCTAATATCTATAAAGGACAATATGAGTGAGGGAGGATACTTGTTTTCATCTTGTGTGAGATTCATTTTTCACCTGACGTAGTACTATATGCTACCGCCTGCATCGGTTCATATGCTGACGAACATCTAGTATTTCGCCCTGCTACGTGGTTTAGCTCAAATTATACTAAAGAACAGTAACTCCCGCCAGGCCGAAGACTGGGAGTTCTACAAGATGCGTCAGGCGAAAGGAGGGAGTAGCACACGCAATAGAAATCCCAGGAATTGGAACCACCCCATTTGGAACAGTGACAATACTGTCCTGTTCTCGTCGAATTAGTATGCATGTATTACAAGGAGAAGTCACGAATGCGACCTAGCAAGAAGTTAATGACAACGCTTCTGCCGACGTTCCTGGCCTTGGTGGGTATGCTGCTGGTGTCCTGCGGAACAACATCGCCGTCGCAATCCACCGGTACAAAAGCTACACCCGACAAACAAGTATTGAATATGGCTTTTTCAACGGCTATTTCAGATATCAAGACATTCGATCCGGCTCTGTCGACGGACGCACCCTCCATCCAAGCTATCGACCTGGTATTTACCGGCCTGGTGCAGCTTGACGACAATCTGAAAGTAGTGCCGCAGCTTGCAGCGTCCTATAGCGAGGGTTCCGATGGCCTGACATGGACGTTCAAGTTAAAACCCAACTTGAAGTTCAGCGATGGCACACCTTTGACCTCACAGGACGTTGTCTATAGCATTGACCGCGCCCTACAGCCTGCCGTCAAGTCTACGGTCGGCCCGATCTACCTGGCCCTGATCAAAGACTCCGATAAGCTGGTGGCAGGTAAGATCAAGACCATTATAGGCGACAGTCTGATGACACCCGATCCCAGCACTGTCGTCATTGTCGCCAACAAGAAAGCTACTTACTTCCTGGACGCCCTGGTCTACTCGTGCTCCTACGTTGTTGAGAAGAGCCTGGTCGACAAGTATGGCGCAAATTTCACCGACCACCTGAACGAGGGCGGCGGCGCTGGCCCGTTCAAGGTCCAATCGTATACACACGGCAAGAATATCGTCTTAGTGCCGAACCCCAACTTCTACGGCCCCAAGCCACAGTTGACGAAGATCGTTTACCCCTTCTACAAACAGGTGGACACGGCTTTCAAAGCGTACGAGGCAGGTCAGGTTGACTACACTCAGCCCGTTCCTTCCGCCAGCAACGCGTCAGCGAAGTCGCTGCCGAGCAACCAGTACTCGCTGGTGCCGCAACTGTGGATCAACTACTACGCCATGAATTACCTGGTGAAGCCGTTCGACAATATCAAGATCCGCCAGGCGTTCGCCCTCGCCGTTGATAAGGACTTGATTGCGCACAGCGTGTGGAAGGACACCGTCATTGCATCGAACCATATCGTGCCGAAGGGCATGCCGGGCTACAACACGAATCTGACAGGCCCTGACGGCGTGGCAAGCACCAAGGGTGACCCGACCAAGGCCAAGGCGCTCTTCCAGCAGGGCTTGCAGGAAGAGGGATATGCGAGCGTTTCGCAGGTACCCCCGATCAAGCTGACCTATCCAAGTGGTTCTCAAGACACGGATAACGAAGTTGCCGCCCTGGTCCAGATGTGGC
Organism: uncultured Ktedonobacteraceae bacterium; assembly: GCA_955652655.1. Taxonomy (GTDB): domain Bacteria; phylum Chloroflexota; class Ktedonobacteria; order Ktedonobacterales; family Ktedonobacteraceae; genus UBA11361. Next base: position 3,059 of record CATPCK010000200.1, read on the forward strand.
AGACAACGCTGGGTATCAGTGTCAAAGCGAATCCCGAAGACTTCAACAAGCTGCTCACGGATATTGTCGCTGCGACGAACAACCCGAAGGGGCTGCAGTTCTGGGGTATTGCCTGGATTGCCGACTATCCCGATCCGCAAGACTGGACCACGCTGCAGTTCGACAAAGGTGTACCGAACAACAATTCGAACTACGGTCAGAACAACACGTCTAACGCGACCCAGCAGCAGCAAGTACAAAAGCAGTTGGAAGCGGCCGATGTGAACCCCGACCAGACTTCTCGCCTGCAGGCGTACAATCAAGCAGAGCAGCAGCTGGTCAACGATGTTGCATGGTTGCCGACTGAACAGGTGGCCGTCCCCCAGGTACTCAAGCCATATGTCAAGGGCATGGTCTTCAACCCACAGTTGTTAATTCCACCCGATGACTGGGGCAACATCTACATTCAGTCACACTAATGGAGTAGACGGTTGCTACTCTTGTAGTAACCACGACGAAAGAGGGACAGCGGTCAGTTTGATCACTGTCCTTCCCTCTGAACAGCCATGATTGTATCTCCGTTTTTTGAGCCTCATCATAAAATATGCTGGCATAGTAGTTGATTTAGCGGCCCAGGTAGCAAGGACATCCAGGGCAGGGGCCAGCCCTGCCCCTACATTTAGGTGAATGTTCAGGTTGTGAAGGCGATATCGACCCCTGATGGTGGTGAAACCACGGTAGTTCAGCAGTGGCTTGGCTTGACATTAGTGGAAATGTCACTTAAAATTAGTAAAAGTTCATTTATGTAAAGCCTGTTAGTTTCACCTATCGGTTTTTGTCTATGAAAAGGTGCCGTTTCATGGACACTTCTTTATAACAGAGACTATAGATGAGCGATCAATTATTTGGATAGCGATGGCTATTAAGGCTATCTTGAAAACAATTACAACCTCTTTCAAGGGAGCGAGGGGCAGATTATGGTTCAGTTCTTGATCAAAAGGTTCATCGGCCTCATCTTCGTAGTCATCGGTGTAACCTTCATCACCTTTATAATGGGGTATTTCGCCCCAGGTGATCCAATACGGGGGATGTTGGGGAACCACCCAGACCCGGTGCTCTATGCGCAGTTGAGGCACGTGTACGGGCTGGACCAGCCCTTCTTCGTGCAGTACTGGCATTTTTTAACGGGCCTGTTCAGGCTTGACTTTGGGCTTTCCTTTCAATACCAGAACCGGCCCGTCTGGGATATCCTGAAAGATGGCGTACCGATCTCGGCGGAACTTGGATTCTGGGCGCTAGTGCTGGAGGTGTTAGTAGGCATCCCGATCGGCATTATCAGCGCGATGAAAGCGAATAGCTGGATCGATACGACCAACATGGGTATCGTGCTGGTGATGTATTCGCTGCCAGTCTTCGTCTTCGCCGTGTTTTTCCAGGTGCTCGTTGTATGGATTGACAATGGTACAGGCGCCCAGTGGCCCGTCGCGAACTGGGGCAATGCCTGGCATTACACCTGGTCCGACATACAGTTCAAAATAGGTCCAATCGTGATACTGGCGCTGTCACTGGTAGCGTATCTCGCGCGTATCACGCGCACGAGCATGCTCGAAGTCTTACGCCAGGATTTTGTGCGTACCGCACGAGCAAAAGGGATGCGCGAACGCGTCGTCATCTACCGCCACGCGCTGCGCAACGCGCTCATTCCCGTGGTGACCATCCTCGGCCTCTCGCTCGGCCTTATTGTGACGGGGACGTTCTTCCTCGAAGATTTCTTCAACATTCCTGGTATCGGAGAGACGACACTGCAGGCGACGCAGTACCGCGACTATCCCGTCATCCAGGC
>CATPCK010000201.1 GCA_955652655.1 uncultured Ktedonobacteraceae bacterium
ATCGGTGTAGTACACATTGAGCAGCAGCGTATCGACCCCGCGAGCCACCAGTTTGACTCCTGCCATATCCATCACGCTTCTTTCTCTTGCATTTCAAGGGGCGCGGTATACTTGTACCGCGCCCAGACGGTGAGGCCGCATCGGCGGGGCCCCTACCCCACCGTGCGTCCTCACCACCCCACCGGCACACGCCACCCCTCATCCCCCCACGACCTCACCGCGTCAGGGGCAGTCGTGTGCCAAGAGAGGCAGCAGTGCAGGCAAGCATGCAGAGGCGAGAGATAGGGCCACCGCCAGCCACGCCACCTCCCCGACCTCTCCCGCCGCCTGCTCATGCTTGCCATCCTGCTTGGATGCGTTGCCAGACCTCTTGTGGGCTGAGCTGGTAATAGAGGCACACAAAGTCAAACAGATCACCAGCCCGTCCCCACGTGAAACAGTACCAGTGCGGATTCTCCCCCCCGAAGACCTGGAAGCTGGGACGCAGATCACCCCGGGAATGATGGTCCTTAAAAGGACACGACCCGACACCCCGACGATCAAGCGCCACGTAGTGACCGATCACCTCAACAATGTCCTGAGCACGACACCAGGCGCGAATACTGCCCCGACCGAGACGAGACAATGCCTCATGGCTTGCCATTACCGGCATGTCTCGCACGGGAAGAGGCGAAGGCGCTGCACACTCCGCCAGAACCGCAGCAGGAACCGCCACCCGTTGCACGTTTTGGCAAGCCCAGGTACAACACTCCCATACCGTTTCCCCCACTGGTACCACATCCCCATCCTCATTCACGTGCACAAAAGGATACCACCCTCGTGCTTGCTGGTGGATACCCAGGGGCAGGCGGATGAGGGAACACGCTCCATCTGGCCCCAGGGTATCCTGTTTGGGATAGAACTCGATTCCGAGCGCTTGCGCATAGGGCAGCAGCCAGGCCCGTACCATTCGTGCCGGAATGGGTTCAGCCAGGTGCACCCACAAATGTCCACCACGCCGACTCGCCTCAAGCACCGTTGGGATACCTTGCCGAGCCAGGTCCATTGCCAGGCCGACCAGCCGCCCTAACCCATCGCCACTGTCGGCATCGAAGACAGCAAACGAACATTGGTTGAACTCATCCAGGAGGTAGGTGCCAAGTGTGCACCGACCCGCCAGATGCGCCGAGAGCAGGGGCAGGGTGAGTGGTTCTCTCACCCGCCAGTAGGAGCCATCCCGTTGCTGGACGGCGTACTGAGACCAGCAGTGGACAAACAGCGAGGCATAGGCCGTCGCCAGATCAGCAGGCACCGATTGCATCATCACCTTCACACCCATCTACAAGAACGATCAGAGTGGTTTGACGTTGTTTCCCCTCTTGAGAGGCGTTCCCCGCACAGGAACTTACGCGCAAGGGCGGCCTGATCTAAGAGACTGAGACGCTTCCGGTAGATAGACATCACCTGCTCGATCACGCAACGCATAAAAAACCATGAGGTCCTACATGGCTTTTCTCCTTTACAAGGGGCACACCCGCGCTCGCACCACGCAGGACTGCCTGGACATCGCCAAACCTTGTTCACCCCTCCTCATTCCCTCATACCCACACCACCCCACGTCGCCAGGTATCGACCGCATGTTCAATGGCCGCAATATAGCCCTCTTCATCATTGCCGTCGCTCCCCGGCGCATACTTTGGGATCATCTGCTCAATCGTCACCCGGTGCCATTGCTTGACATAGAGCGTGAGGATAAGGCTAAACCAGTGTGCAAAACCATCTTCCCAACTCTGCATCTGAGCATACCCTCCTCGATCGAGGTCAACACAGGGGCGATCCGGAATGCAACGTTCATTGCCCAACGCGAGCGTTTTGCGTGCCTCCCCTGTGGTGCCGAACGAGCTTTCGTGCATGAAGAAGGCGAGCGCATACACCGGATCGATGCCGGTCCTCACCCCATCGTCATAGAGCGCCTGGCCCAAGCCCGCAGCTGGGGAATGGTACGCAGAGAGCACCCGATCAATAAACGCCGCCGAGACCGTGGGAGGGCCAAGCACCGAAGAGGATTGCTCGCTCTGGGAGGAAGACGAGGCAGGAGACCAGACGATCGGGAGATGCACCAGCAAGGCGAGGCTCGACAACCCTGCCTGCGTCACCACCCACCAGAAGACGAGCAACAGCAGGGCACAGCCGACCACCAACCACCGCACGACCGCCACGATCATCCCCCCTCTTATTCCACCAGCTGAAGCTTGCCCTGGAATTCCTTATACGCTTCCAGTAGTTCAAGGAAGTCCCGCTCGCTGTTGTAGAGACGATCCCCAATTTCTTCCGCATACAGCGGCTGAGGCAGAGGATAGTGCTCCACATGAGGGACAGCAAGGTCTAACTCGCTTCGCATGGCTTGCCATAAGCCTTGCATACGTTCGCTGTAACCCGCCATGCGCCCGGCGAACTCGCGTTGCAGCTGCTCATACTCCCCTCTCAAAGCGTTGAGATCAGGAGCAAACCCCTCCACCACCTGGTGCCACACCGTCCCCAGGTCACGCTCTAAGACGGCACGTGCCTGAGCAACACGCTCATCAAGGGTGAGATCGTAGTAACAATTGAGGTAGCCACTCAAGACTGCTTGCAATTCGCCAGGATAGAGCGCTTCAAGCGCATCCAGCTCGACCGCCCCTTCGCCATGCCGGGTCTCAAAGCCGATGCGCCGCCGCTCGGTCTCTTTGATGGGAGTCCGAGGCAAGCCATAGTACTGCACCTGGTCGAGAGTCAGCACCACCGGAAACACGCGCACATCCACAGCCAGGCCGAGCGTTCGCACAAAGTATTCCATCTTGCGCGAGACGGCCACCGGCATGGATTGCCCAGCCGGGTCGAAATCCGAGACGTAGAGGATACGCGCCGGTTTGTTGGCTTCCTGCAAGCGATGCGCCAGTGCTAAGGTGGCGGTAATCGAGAGTTCCCCCAGCCCTGTTTGCAGATTAGCACCATAGCGTTTACAAAGCGGTTCCAGCACGTCATTCATGGTGGACTTCTCACACCAGATTTCCAGGTGAAAGGCCTGTTCACTGCGATAGTTGCTGATGTGGTACTTGGGCAGGTCAGGAAACTCGGGCAAGGATAGGTCAGAGGCCCACAGCCGCCCACTGGCATAGACCTCGGGATCATAGGCATGATGGGAGGCATACACCACCGGATCAGGGTTGCGCCGATCGGTAAACGCAGCAGGATCGACCAAGCCCAGGTAGCGTGCCGCTTTGGAAGCTAGGTTGAGTATGCCCCAACACTCTTCTGTATTCTCGAATAACTTGCCATTGGGCAGGGCTACGGGCGGATTCTGGCTGATAATCTGGTAGTGCACACGCCGGATATGCACCCGAGTGGTGTAGCCGAAGGCGTTCCACAGCCCCGCGAACCACTGGGCCAGCGCCCAATCATTGGGCGTCCCCGAATAGAACGGGTCATTTTGCGGAGCCAGCACGATCAGGTCGGTCACCCGTTGCCCGCTTGACCTGGCCAGCTGCTTGATTTCTTCATAGTCCATCCACAGACTCCTTCTCACAACAGCAAGACAGGCTTGAGCTTGCCACCCAAGCCTGTCTTGCTCACATTACTGTGGTTTCCGTTTGGTGTAGTGCCGCCATTGGTGACGTGTGGGAAAGACGAGCGTCTGTCCATCAGCGAGGGCTTGACGGATAGCCGCTGCTTCCTGCCGCGTCCGTCGTTTCCCACTCCCACCGCTCTCAGCTAATTGGTCACCTGCACCGGAGAAAAAGGGGCGGCACCGTTGCCATTGCCTCCCGATGGAACAGGCATACGAGGCGCAGGAGCCGGTGCCTTCCCCTGGACCACTTGATACCCTTGCGCGTAAGGAGGAGCAGGAGCCGTATATGGAGCCCCGGTACTCCCATTCATGGACCCGGCCCACCTGGGTTGCACCTGTTTGACCGGACTGCCTACCCCATGCTTCTGTCGCTCCAAATCCATATCCACCACCGCCAGCAGCATTGAGACCAGCGGAATGATCGAGAGCACGACATAGGTAAGCATGGTAAGCGTGGCATGTTGCGCGGGAGGCGTCGCCGAGAGCCACCTGGCACGCTGGATCACTGCTGCGGCCAGCGCGTAGTTACAGAAGATCTCCACCAGTTCGACAATGATACAAATGGGAGCATAGGCCCGGATGCGCTCTTTGTTCATCATGCGATGGGCCAGGCCTCGACTCACAAAGTAGCCCAGCACCCCAAAGCCGATGGCCACCGTCCAGGTGATCGCCGGTTGCATGCTATCCACCCCATCGAGGGGCGCAAAGAACCACCTAATGGCGTGCGCCGAAGCCAGGGAAAACGCTAGGGCCACCAGGCGCAGGACGAGGTGCTCAAAACGGCGCACCCACGTCCCATGCCCGGCAGCCATTCTTTGCATCAACTGCATGAAGGGTTGCTTCCTCTCTTCTTGCTACTAGGCTGCCACAGCCATGCGGCAGACCAACGTCATAAAGCCAGCTTTGCCCTTGACGCGCCGCACTTCCAGGGTG
>CATPCK010000202.1 GCA_955652655.1 uncultured Ktedonobacteraceae bacterium
GCCACACGCGCCACTCAAACTCAGAACAGGCAGCGGCGGCATTCGCATCTATCGATAGGGGTGATATGCCCCGCTGAAGTGGTCCCCTTCGTACTCCACCTGCCCACTCAACCGCAACAGAACCCCACGACATGGTTTGCACACATAGGTCGTTCCGCGTGACAGAATAGTGGACGGGCGCGTATCTTTCGTTCATGGACGTGATAGCCCACCCGTCCCTCTCGTGGCTAGACGGCGGCCCAGCCAGCATCGGCAGGAATAATCGCGCCGTTGATATGGCGCGACTCATCCGAGGCGAGAAAGAGCGCGAGCGAGGCGATATCCGTTGGGTCCAGGGAGGCCGGGGCGAGCGCAGCAAACGCGCCCGCGCGTTCCGAACCGGCCGCGTCCATCCGCTCGGGCAGCATCGTTTCGCCGATGTTCGTCACGGTCGCGCCCGGACAGATGGCATTACAGCGAATGCCTTTGGTGGCATACATCCAGGCTGTATTGCGCGTGAGACCCACTAGCGCGTGCTTAGAGGCGGTGTTGATGATGGAACCACCGCCTTGCGTCAGCATGTGCCCAATAGCCCGCCGACTCGTAAACATGGGTCCATCCAGATTAATGCTCAGGACACGACGCCAGATGTCATCTGACAGCTCACCCACACCCTGCATATAGTCCATTACGCCGGCGTTGTTGCAGAGCACGTCCAGGCGACCATAGGTGCTGAGCGCAAGATCGATGAGGTTTTCCGCCGTCGCTTGATCCGCAATGTTGCCTTGTGCACCGACAATCGTTCCACCACTCGCCTGAATACTCGCGACGGCGGTGTCAAGCCGCTGCCCGTTCCAGTCACCCGCGACGACGCTTGCCCCCTCTGCTGCGAAGCGTGTTGCCATCGCAAGTCCCATCCCGGAGCCAGCTCCCGTGATCACCGCAACCTTTCCTTGAAGTCGCATCGTTGCCTCCTTAAGTCAGCGAAGTTTGACCCAATACCTGTAAATACAAACTTGAAACTTCTCCTCACGGCAGATTTGTAGGCGGCATCCCTGAATCAGTGGGAGGCATCCCAAGATTGCTGGGAGGCATGCCGACCTGGGCTTGTGGCTGCTGCTGCCGGACTTGAGAGTCAATCGATCTGAGCACCTCGTGTAAGGCGTTATTTTGCTGGATCGCTCCTATGGCGGCTGTAATGAGGAGAGGATGGATGACCAGGCCAACCGCTCCAACTGCGATCTGATCGACCCAGTCCTGCGCCCCCACTCTCACCAGTGTGCCACCCTGCACACGCTGCAGAGAGACCGCCAGCGCCTTGTTCAAGCCGGTTATCGCCCTCAAGGTGCTTTCGTGCTTTAATTGAACGGTGACGTGGTTCATCTCGCCAAATTGTTGTGCCTCATATCCCTTCGCCTGGTACTCAAGCACCAGCGCCTGAGCAATGGCCGGAAGGTTGAGGTCCTGTGTCTGATAGAAAAGGGCTTCCATGTCATTCTTTCCTTTCTGCCTGGAGCATGTTCATCTTCCAAAGCCTGTCTTCCTTCACCCGTCAAAAAGTCCCCGATAAACTATACGTAACTGACCACGAATAGGTAGCAGTTTGGCTCGATTGGCAAAAGCTCTTCCTGCGTCCTTCCGGTCGTGGGATGCGAGTGACTGATGATGGGAAGTCGCATGAAGCGGAAGCAAGAAAAAGTGTCAGAGGTCGGATTTGGCTCAGGTTGTTCGCTGATGTTTGTAGAGGTCCATATTGTGCTCGAATGGCGGTTCTGTTGTTCGCTGTGTATTGTTTCGTATCGTCGTTTACCGCTGGTTTCGCTGTCTCATTCGCTTGCCAGGATATTGGTCACTTCAGGAGCTTTGTCAACGTCTCATGGCTTGCTATTTACACATATTTCCCACAGACTCTGATGGGGATTCATAAAATGCGCATCCGTCACTTAGACCTGGTAGTTCGTTACACTTTCTGTAACGATTTTGAGAAGGTTATGATATGATAGTGCTTGAGAAAGATAGAAGTCGCCATTGTGGTCTCGACGCTCGCCATTGCCGCGATCTTCCAGCCGTTGAGACATCGCCTTCAACAGGACATTGATCGCCGCTTCTACCGCCGCAAGTATGATGCCGTTCGCACGCTGGCGGCTTTCAGTGCCACATTACGCCAGGAAGTAGACTTGAGCCAATTGAGCGAGCACCTGCTCACGGTAGTCGAGGAAACGATGCAGCCAGCACATGTTTCACTCTTGCTGCGCCAACCTGAAGGGAAGGTTTCCTATGGACATGCAAAAGAGGAACAGCAGAACATCGAAGGATTTAGATCTCTTCGTACACAATAACAAAAAGAGGATCAGCAGGTATCACATTCAGGTATTCTGGATATTGCTCACCACGTTTACGCTTTCTTTGAGCTATGAGGTGTACAGGGATATTGCGAAGGCCGGCGTGTCATCATTCGATACCTTTAACCCGGCTCTGGCGATCTTTTACCTGATTGGCTTTGGCATGGCCGTGCTTGTGCGCGCCAATCAGCGCTGGACCTGGTGGCTTGCACTGCTCTACACCCTCGGTTTGATCGCTGTGGGTACCTTTTACTACGACCCGATCATCTTACCTGCTCGCCATCCCGGTCTCCCCGACTGGTTCGAAAGTGTTGCGTACCTGGGATTACTCTTTATCGCGGTTTTCCTCTGCTTGCAGCAACTGCGTGGCTCTATGCTTGTTCCAGGCGAGCATCCTTCTTCATAACAAGAGAGAATTCCCATGATGGATGAGGTGTCAGCGATCGGCAAGAGGCAGAAGCTGTGATAACAATGGCTTCCTTGGTCGGGAATTTGGAAGGAGAGGGGGCGATTTTCGGAGGATTTGGTA
>CATPCK010000203.1 GCA_955652655.1 uncultured Ktedonobacteraceae bacterium
AGAGGAAGTAGTAGCTGTTCTTGAGCGTTTGCGCCGCGAGTTTGCCATTCGCTGGCGGCGTAATCGGGTCATACTCATCGGAGAGCACCAGCGTGGGGATATCGCTTACTACTGGCTGCTTCTGGGCTATGGGCGGCGGCGGCACATGCCACAGCCGACAGGCGTCATACTCCAGCTGCAGGTCGTCCTGGAGTGCGGGTTGAATTTGGGGCGTGATTCCTTGCATGGCAGCCGCGATGTCATGATGCGTCAGAAAATCCCAGTCTTCGCTACACTCATCCGAATAGAACATGCCATCACTGAAAGTATCGTCGAACTCGACAATTCCATAAATTTGCGAGAGCAGTGTATAGTTGTGATCACGCACTTGAAAGATCATCTGCGGCAGCGCGGGTATGATTTGTGTAAAATAAAGAGCACTAAACAGCACAAACACAAAATTATCACCTGCCATCACCACGTTATAGCTCTTGTTTGATGTAGCATCGGTGGTTTGAAAGTGAGCAGGGCTGGCGTTGAGTTCCGTGACAAGTTGGTAGAAAACACTATTCAGGTGGGGATAGAGATGATTACAGTGTGCATCAGCGGCACAGCCCTGAAACAGCACATTGAAGGCACGCTGCGCTGCGCTCGGTAAATCGGTACGGTTCTTCTGTGGTGGATAGACCGAGTCCAGTACCACGCTGCGAACCACCGATGGAAACAGGCGCATGGTGGTGAGGGCCAGTCGCGTGCCATACGATACGCCATATAGATTCGCCTGCTTATAACCAAGAGCCAGAATCAGATCACGTACATCCGCCGCGTTCTCCAGCGAATTAAACGCATTCAGGTCAACACCCAACCGAACAAGGCGATCATGGCAAGTGCGTAGTGCTTGCAATTGCAACCGTTCGGAATTGCTCGCGCTCAAGTGCATATCCAGGGTTTCAAATTGGAGCTGTAACGTCTCCGGGCACTTAAGCGAAGGGGTGGAGTAGCCCGTTCCACGCTGATCAAACATGATCAAATCGTGATTGAATACAAATGTAGAATAATTCGCACTTGTGATAGAGTTCGCCCAATTATCCAGCGACGGACCGCCAGGTCCGCCTTCAAGGCGAACGACAGGGTAAGGATCATGCTGGACGTGTGGCGACTTGAAGATTGCCACGGCCAGTTGCACTTTAGCCCCATTGGGATTACTACGGTTCTCGGGGACCGTAACATAGCCACATTTGACCGTCTGCCCATCCACCATGCCATTACCAAGATGAAAAGGGCAGGGGGTCGAGCGAAAATTGGCGTTCGGCGCCACTTGATGCGTTGGTGCCTGTGCAGGCAATGTCGTGATAGGCGTCTTCGCGGGTGGGGATTGACGGAAGAGGACGTACGAGAAACCTGACAGGAAAATCACTAAAACCACCAGGATCATACTCACGATTGCCAGGATGAGCAGCAGGACCCTGTTGCGCGTCCGTTTCGGTGGCTTTGGTGGCGGCGTTAATGGTGGCAGCTGCGACGGGATCAATGGTTGCGATGGGCGCCGCGACGACGAATATTCATAATAGGGAGTATCGCTGTCTACATACGGTAGCTGCTCATCTCCATGAACAGGTTCACCTTCCACGCAATATCAACCTTTTCTCGTTTTACCTATGTGTCCCAGGTAGCCAGCGCAGAGGTGAGTCAAATGGGGACATAGGTGCCTCCAATCCAGCTATAGCATACTATAGTATACTCAGCACGCTCCTCCTTTCACAAGCCATCGCATACTCGTACGCCCATCGGTTCCATGCCAAAAAGCACAATCTTGTTGACTTCTCTAGAGCCTAACTGGTACTATAGACTCGCTTTCACGGCTAGATTTGGCAGGTCATTAAACATCATCTGATAAATAGACGTAACGATAAATATTATCGATATGAAGATGGATTTCGACAAGGAAGAGGGTGTAAAGACGAACACCTCCTCCAGAACAAAGCAGCGCTCCGCTGGCGAACACGATGCCAGTAAGGGCGCGTGGTATCGCAATTGGGAAGGCTACCTGGTCGTGCTGGTAGCCAGTTTCCTGCGCTTCTACCGTATCGATACGAGCCAGTTTGAGGGAGACCAGGTGCAGATCTTCCGCCTTGCTCATGACGCGGTACATCTCGGTCTCCTTCCAGTGACCAACGGCACTGCCTCGCTGGGGTTCGCCAATCCACCTGGATTACTGTACTTCTATATGCTCCCCGCGGCCTTGAGTGACAACCCGATCCTGGCTATGCTGCTCAACAGCTTCTTCGCGGTCATCGCCGTGTTTCTCACCTACCTCTTCGTGACGCGCTATTATGGACGCTTCGCGGGAGCGGTTGCCGGGTTGCTCTACGCCGCCGCCCCGGTTCCACTTATCTACTCACGCTTCATCTGGCAACCCAATATGATGCAGCCGTTCGTTGTTCTCTTCTTCCTCGCCCTCTTCCGGGGTGTGGTCGACCGGCGCACGGGATGGCTTCCCCTGGCACTGCTCTGGCTTGCTATCCTGTTGCAGACACACATGACGGTGCTGCTGCTAATTGTTCCCCTTTTGATGGCGCTGCTTTTCGCACCCGAGACACTGCGCTGGCGCGACCTGGGCTATTCCTGTCTCGCCCTGCTAGTCGTCTTCTTTCCCTATGTGTTGTGGGAGCTGGTGACGAATTTCGGTGACCTCGCGATCATCCGCTC
>CATPCK010000204.1 GCA_955652655.1 uncultured Ktedonobacteraceae bacterium
TCCGACTTTCTGGGTACTGGTGCCGCTGACAAACATGTCCGTCAGGGCTTCCGCCACCTCGGGTTCATAGCGACCATAGCGCTCAAACACCTGCGTATGAAAGGCTCCGGCCCGGACTCTGGGAACCATGAGATCCTCAATGCGCCCCGTGGGGGTGACCAGGTCGCGGCTGTAGAAGCCATTGCGGTAGCCGCGGCGCGTGGGGGTGCATTCGCCCCACGATGCTCCAATACACTGCTCGAGTTCTTCACGCATCACTTGTTCGATCAACACTTGAACTGCACTCACGGCCAGACGACGTAAATGCTGACGAAATTCCCCGGGTCCGGCAGGATGGGGGACGCTGGGTCTGGCGTTGACCTTTCAGGGGGTACTGTGATAGGCTTGTTCTTGGGGACAGGCATAGCTTTCTCCTTTCGAGGAAAAGATGGAAACAATCTGTGCCGGTAGTATCCTCTCAAAAGCCCCCCTCTTCAAAGTCTCATCAGGACACAACATTTGGGATGGTGTCTCCACTTGAGTCAGGTGAGTTTGCTGTGGTAAACTTCTTCTGACGATGTATTGGCATAGATACCTCCTTCTTGGGTAACTGATAGATCAAATCAAAAGGAAAGGGCTATGCCTGTCATTGTAGCTCAGTGAACCCGATGGGCTCGTTGTTTGTCAGACGACACGATGGGAGAACTTGATGCAGTGTTCCCCAAGGAGTCCAGTGCTCTCATCAGTTCACGAGCTTTTGAGGACACGCGCAGAGCTGGGAAGAGGTTAGTCCATGGTTCCAGAAGCCTTTCACGATTACTTTATAGCGAGCACAGGAGCCGGCGCGGCCCTGGTGGGTCTGCTCTTTGTGGCGGTTTCCATTGCCCCGGAACGGACGGTCATGAGGAGCGCCCCGGCGGAGCGACGAGCGGTAGCCCTCAGCGCCTATACCGCCTTGCTAAACGCCTTCTTCCTGTCAATAGCGGCCCTGCTTCCCCAGACGAACCTGGGGGTGGCAGCACTCATACTCAGCGTGATCGGGCTGGCAAACCAGTGCTTTCTCGCATGGGACCTCTTCAAGCACACTGAAAGAACATGGCCCCGTATGCTACGGGGAGCCATCCTGGTCGTGGCGGGCTTGCTCCTCTACGGAGGAGAACTCTTCAACGCACTCCTGCTTTCACCGACTGACTCGGCTCCCATCTTCACACTCGCCGCCGTGCTTTTAGGGATCTATGCCCTGGGCATGACGCGGGCCTGGCAATTGCTCGGTGGCAGCACGTATGGCCTCGGCGAGTGGCTTTCGCCCTTGCACAATACTGAGGAGAGACAGCCTGGCACCAACATGGATCAATCTCTTTCAGCAACCAGTGGTAAGACAGATGAATCCTGATGAGCAGAAAACGTGCCCATCGGGTCAGCTCGGTGGTTTGTAGCAGTATTACCGTTACACAACAATCGTTATGGCATCTCAGCCCGTGCCGGGAGCGTGGTACGTGCAGCTCATGTTCCTCTTCCTCATTTATTGCCACAGCGCCTCCACATTCATGGAGAACGCCTCGGCGTCCTCTCCGTTCCGTCGTTTCCCTGTTCCCAGTTTTCCAATGTTTTTACCATGCGTACATAGGGACGTTGATAGAGGACGGTCTGCTGGGTGACAACATAGTGCAGGTGCGCATACAGATCCAATGCCTGTGTGTTCCCTTGAGCGACATGCAGCGCAATTTTAGGATAGTGGTGCTGGCGCGCCTGCTGTTCCGCAGTTTGCAGCAGGCACGTGCCGATCCCCTTGTGGCTCCAATTCTTGAGTACGGCGAGCGCATCGATATACCATTCATCGTCCTGGGCCTCACGTTCGAGCCAGCTTCCAACGGCGGCGTTGAGCCGCGCCTCATCTTGACCCCCAAAGCTCAACACCACCCCGACCACCTCTGAGCTCTGCTCAGCGACCAGGATGTTTTGATAGCTAAAACGATTGCCATCCCGACGGAAGAAGTGCTGTAAACGCCCGATAAACCCGCTCTCGTGTTCTTCTCGCAGCGGAGAGGTGACTTGGGTATGCGTATACGCTGAGTAAAGCAGGACCGCCGCTACCTCAGCGTCGCCTGGCTGTGCTGGTCTGATCTGTATCGAATCTCGCATCGTTTCTCAGAGAGATGGGTGCCATCGCTGTGTTTGATGGCCGGACGGTCTGTACCTGGTCACTATACCACACTGCGCGAGGCCGATACTGAAACGATGTCGCCTCCATACCGGCTCGTAGCACCTGCATTTGAGGGGAGACGTTCTGGGTTGGGAGTCGCCCCACCGAGAAGCGCGCTAGCTGCTCGTCGCAGCGCCAACGCGCGTGAAACGACATGCCAGAACCGAGCTGGCACCTCACGCGAGTGGGACTTCGACGGCAACATCGAGCTTGGGGTAGTAGGACTTCACGTTCCTCCCGTACTTGTCTCGGAACTTCTCAAGGACCTTGCCGAGCTGCGCCTCGTCGGTGAGAAAACGAGCGCTCGCGGTGAACGTCTTCCCACGGGCCTCCAGGCGGATGGTCGGGGTCTTGCGCAGGTTTTTGTACCAGTCGGTATCTGATCCCTTCACCGGGAGCAGATAGAGCTTGTCGCTATCCAGGGCGAACCACACGGGGTAGGTAAGGGATCGACCGGACGTTCGACCGGTCACGGTGATCTCGATTTCATTGCTGCCCTGCAGGGCAGTGCGAAAATCTGTCTGTGCCATAAAGGTCTCCTTTGTGCATGTACCCGCTGTCGAGTGCCGCGAACCGAGGCGTGAGCCATGCGAACCTCCGATGGCTCACGACTGCTCACTTTTCGGATCCGGCTCAACTTTGGTGATTCGAACTCATCGTTTGTTGATTGAAGAATAACGCTGGTCTCTACGGAAGCACCATCACTTTGATGGCGGAACGTTTATCCATTGCCGCGTATCCGGCAGGAACCCCATCAAGATCGACCGTCATGTCGAGGACGGGTGACGGATCAAGTTTTCCTGCGATCACCTCCTGCAACAATTCTGGTAGGTAGGCGCGCGCAGGTGCCACGCCGCCGCTGATGGTAATATTCTGGAACAATCGGTGAGTCAGATCAGGAGTCTGGCTGACATGGGTAAAACCAACGAGACTGACTGATCTGCCCGGTCGGGTCATGTGAATCGCCATGTTCATGGCTTCAAGCGTGCTGACACACTCCA
>CATPCK010000205.1 GCA_955652655.1 uncultured Ktedonobacteraceae bacterium
AGTGCTCTTTGCCTTTCACTCCTTCCTCTGCTTGCGTGAGCTGGACAGAGGTTGGCTGTCTGCCTCCCGTTTCAATCAGAGAGCGTTCCATGTGTCTCCCATGGATTCGCTTGATGCCTGCTCAGTGCCTGATCCAGGGTCGTACAGGCCGTAATGAGCGCGAGATGAGTGAAGGCCTGAGGAAAGTTGCCGAGCGCTTCACCCGTTGGGCTGATTTCCTCAGCGTAGAGACCAACGTGATTGCTATACGACAACAGTTTCTCGAGCATCAAACGAGCCTTGTCCAGGCGACCCGCTCGGGCCAGGTTCTCCACGAGCCAGAAACTGCACGCGCCAAAGGTTCCTTCCTGGCTGCCCAGCCCATCATTGGCTGCTTTCTCAGGGTTATAGCGGCGCACCAACGCTCCGCTGGCTAACTCCTGCTCAATGCGATCAATGGTGGAAAGCATGCGCGGTTCTCTCGAGCCGGTGAAGTTCGTGATCAGCAGCAACAAGGCACTCGCATCGACCGCATCACTGCCGTAATACTGTACAAAGCTGTGCTTGTCCTCGTTCCACCCCTCTTTCATGATTTGCGGGTAGATCTGAGAACGTAGTTTCACCCATTCCTCTGTTGGGGCGGGCCACCCCAGGTGACGGGTCACGCGGATGGCCCGATCGAAGGCCACCCAACACATCAGGCGAGAATGGAGAAAGCGCTGTGGTCCGCCTCGCACCTCCCAGATGCCCGCATCAGGGTCCTGCCAATGGTGACTCAGCCATGCGAGCAGCTGCTGTAAGTTCTGCCACAGATCATAGGAGATAGTGTCATAGCGGTTGTAGATGTAGACGGCATCCATGAATTCGCCATAAATGTCCAGTTGCTTCTGGGTGTAGGCTTTGTTCCCAATGCGTACAGGGTGGCTTTGACAATAGCCCTCAAAATGATCGAGGGTCTGCTCTGTCAGGTCGTGTTCACCAGTGATGCCATACATCGGCTGAAGCGTGCCACCGTCTTTCAATTCATGACATCTGGCATCTAGCCACTGCATGAATGCTTCAGCCTCCTGGGTAAATCCGAGCGAGAGTAAACTGTACAGCGAGAACGAGGCGTCACGCAGCCAGCTATAGCGGTAATCCCAGTTGCGCGCTCCGCCAATCGTCTCGGGTAAACTGGTGGTGGGTGCCGCAACAATCGCTCCCGTTGGCGCGTAGGTCAACAGTTTCAAGACGAGCGCTGAGCGATGCACCATTTCTCTCCATCGTCCCTGATAGCTGCATTGTGAGAGCCAGCTACGCCAGAAATGCAGCGTGCTCTGAAATGCTTCCTGATACGCTCGCTCAGAGAGTGGCTGTGGAGCATGGTCGCGCTCGTTGGTACTTTCCAGGAGAAAGTGCGCGCATTGACCCGCCTGCAGCGTAAACGTCGCCTGCGCGCCTCCCTGGCCGTCTGGTTCAAGCGCGAGAGAAGAGGCCAGACCGAGAGTGAAACTCACGCTCTGGAAAACGGCTCCCTCTCGCTCTACCTCGACGTGGTGAGCATCTCGCGCATAGTGAAAGCCTGGACGGCAGGCAAGTGTGAAAGACAGTGAACCATGCACGACAGAAACTGAACGAATGATTTGGTGGTGATGTTCAGCTGTGCCAACTTGCTTAATCGGCATAAATTCGGTTATCTCCCCCACTCCATTCACACTCAAAAAGCGCGTCAGCAGGATGTTCGTTTCCGGCAAGTACAACTGTTGACACTTCACGCCCGACATGTCAGTGGGTGAGAGACGGAAAAAGCCGCCTTTGCCCGCGTCGAGGAGTGCGCCAAAAACACTTGGTGAATCAAATCTGGGGAGACAGCACCAGTCGATGGAGCCATTCTTGCCGACCAAAGCAACCGTATGCAGGTCACCAATAACCGCATAATCCTCAATCGGGAGGTAGGTTGTCGAGGGAGGAGCAGACCGGTGATCCCTTGCTTCTGGCATGCTTTTCCTCCCTATAATCCGCCCGTATTGACTGACAAGCCGCCATCAATGATGTACGTCGAGCCAGTAATGTAAGCGGCAGCATCGGAGGCCAGGTAGAGCGCCAACCTGGCGATCTCCTCCGGCTGAGCCATACGGTGCAGCGGAATCTCTTTAAGCAGAGCCGCCATCTTCTCTGGATCGGCCTCTACATTGGCATCAATGGGTGTATGAACCGCACCGGGGGCGATGTTATTCACGGTAATATTGTGGGGAGCCAGTTCCAGGCAGATCGTACGTGTCAGCATGCGCATGCCACCTTTGGCGCAGCAGTACGGCACGTTTTGTGGCATGGGAATAGCTTCATGCACCGACGAAATGTTGATAATACGTCCGGCTATCTTGCGCTTGACCATCGCGCGCGCAGCAGCCTGGGCACAGAAAAACGCACCTTTCAGGTCCACGCCTACCACGCAATCAAACTGCTCTTCGGTCACATCCAGAAACGGGCTATGTATCTCCATACCGGCATTATTGACCAGGATATCCAGGCGGTGAAAGTGTTGAACCGTCTGCGCAATCAGCCCCAGCGCCTGTTGATACTGCGACACATCTGCCTGGATGATGATGGCCTTGCCGTGGTTCTGCTCGACATGCTGCTGCACTTCCTCTGCTTTGTCGCGTGCATGGGCGTAGTTCACGACCACAGTCGCTCCCTCGCCCGCAAACTGCAAGGCAATCGCATGGCCAATGCCACTATCAGCTCCAGTGACAATGGCGACTTTCTGGTCGAGTTGTCCCATATGAGGTATCCTTTCTTGCTTCCGTTCTGCACGGAAGAGCTTATTCACTGACAACCAGCCAATCCAAATCGCGAGGAAGGGCAGATGAAAGCACTTCGTTTCCATCCGCTTGAACGGCGACATTATCATTGAGGCGAATGCCTCCCTTTCCTTCGAGGTACACTGCTGGCTCCATATTATGCACCATGCCGCTGCGCAGCGTAGCCGTGGAGGCCGGATGCACCACTGGTGCAGCGGCGTGGTTGATGGCCTGGAAGCCAAAACCATGACCTAAGCCATGCTTGAAGGCGCTGCCAAAGCCTGCCTGCTGCATGACATGGCGCGCTGCGCCATCGACTTCGCGCGCGCTGGCGCCATCGCGAATATCCTTCAAAGCGGCGTCCTGTGCTGCAACACACGCCTCGTGCGCTTTGCGCCACTCGTCGCTGATGGCGACCGCGAAGAAGGTGCGGGTCAGTTCGGCCCAGTAGCCGTTGATTCCGATCTCCATTTGCACGGTCACGGTATCTCCCCGGCTGATGGTGGCATTGGAGGTCAGGTTGAAGGCGCGATAGGCCAGGGCTGCACGTGGTCCCGCCATGACATGGACG
>CATPCK010000206.1 GCA_955652655.1 uncultured Ktedonobacteraceae bacterium
ACCTGGAACTTCCCCGTCGAAGGATAGTAGTGCCCGATATAGTTGGCATATTGTTCAGCAAACCAGATCGTATCGTCCGGTGCTACCAATAAGCCCATAATACCATTCTGCCCATGTGGCGGGGTTACTTGTTGAAAGGTCTGTGTCCCTGGGTCAAAAACCGCAAGATAATTATGTCCCATTTCTCCAAACCAGATGCGTCCTTCATGGTCGATAACCGGTCGCATCATACCACTGTTGGTCTGAGGTAGTGGATACTCGCGAAACGTACCCGTCCCCGCGATACCTGGTATCGGGTTGGTTTGGATACTCGTGGCAGATGCATCGGTTGTACTACTGCGCGTTGATGAGGTGGAAGTCGTTATATCCGCACAGGCAGCCAGCATAAAAAAGAAAAGGGCAAAGCAGGTGATAAAAGTTACGCGTTTCATCTTGATTGTTCTTTCAAACCGTTCTGTTTACTCCGCCACAAAACCGGCTATACCGTCCTCGGCAAGGTGTGACAGACGTACACTGACCAGCGTATTTTGCCAGTCGCGCGTTTCGGCCTCTGGAAGATCAATTATTTCGACGCGTAGATAATTATCGGTCAAACCCTCCCAGAACCTATGCTTCCTGTCCTCGATAAGGACCTGTAGCGTGGAGCCAAGAAACTGCTGGCGGAAGTGACGGCTATGTTCGTCATTGAGCGCGAGTAGCCGTTCGCTGCGCGCTTTTTTGACTTCATCCTTGATCTGTCCTCTCATACGCGCGGCTGCCGTACCCTGGCGAGGCGAGAAGCGAAAGACATGTGATTTGGCGAATTGCAGTTCGCTGGCAAGCTGGTAGGTCTGTTCAAAATCACTCTCGCTCTCACCGGGGAAACCAGTGATGATATCGGTGCTAATGGCAACTCCAGGAATGAGCCTTCTGGCGGTGGTGACCAGTGTATAATAGCGTGCGCTGTTATAGCGACGTGCCATACGCCGCAGTATGGTGTCCGATCCGCTCTGCATCGGGAGATGGAAGTGGCGGCACATGCGAGGATTCTCCCAAAGTTCCAGCCATTCCAGGCGAAAATCTTCAGGCTCTAGAGACGAGACCCGAATACGAGGAATGGTTGTCTCTTGTAGGAGTGCGGCAATCAAATGCCCAAGATCCAGCTCTTTGTTCTCGTCGGGATGGTAATCACCCAGGTGGATACCTGTCAGAACGATCTCCTGATAGCCCGCTCGCTCCTTGCGCTGCACGTGATCAATGACGGAAGCAATGCTTCGACTGCGCGACCCACCACGTACATAAGGAACAATGCAATAGGTACACCGGTTATCACAGCCATCTTGCACCTTCATCTGCACCCGAGTGCGCGACGTCAGCCTGTCATTACTTGAGGCAAGCAAGCTCGTTTGCCGTGACGTAAACGGAGAAAGGGTAGGTGGATTGTCAGGTTGTGGCTCCTGGCCCGACTCCCCGTCAATCAAAAGTGATTGGTCACTGCCGATATGGTGAGTATCAAGCGGCAGCACTGGCAACATTTGCCGCTGTTGCGGATACTGGTTCTCAGAGGAGATAAACCGTTCTGCAGAATGTTGTGAGCTATACGCTTTCCATCGCTCTTTAACTGCCTCAACAAGAGAACTCTTTCCGCTGTTGCCCACGACTAAATCGACGCCTGGCAGCGCCGCTACCGCCATAGGATTCAACTCAGCATAGCAACCAGTGACAACGAGGAGTGCATCAGGATGACGACGACGCGCCTGACTGATGAGCTGACGCGAACTGCGGTCACCCAGGTGAGTGACCGTGCAGGTATTGACGATATAGACATCCGCAGCATCGCTAAAATCACGCTGCACAAAACCCGCGGTACTCATCTGTTCGCTAATAGCCTCGCTATCAGCCTGATTGACTTTACAGCCCAGCGTGGCGACAGCGAATGTGTTTGATTCCGACAATGATTGATCCTGCATATCCACTCTATAAGATACTTTTTTCTCAAGCTATTCATAAACACAAGAATATCATCTTGCCTTCTTGTCCTCTTGCTCGATCTCAAGCAGCATGATTATAGCTTAAAAAGACAAAACGTTCCAGTGGGTCCTATCTTGCTGGCCTTTGTTCTGGTTAACGGCTGATTTGCGCAGGCATTGTTTCGACAAGTGACTTCTGGATAAGTGGTAATACAAACCATATGTTGCCCAACCCGAATAATGTACCCGTAACGATTCGCATAATCCAGGTACTCTCGCGCCAGCCAAACATCTGCGTTGTACCATCCCAGGCCATGGGCAGCAGCATCAGAATCCAGATCCACCAGGGTAAGCCAGGCATGCGCTTTTTGCTCAGCACAAAGACCAGGCTGCCCAGGAACATCGATGTATAGATGGAGAGGTTACGTTCGCAGAGTCCCAGTTGATGTCCAAAGACGTAGAACGAGTGTGAAGGGATCTGGGCACAAATGAAATGCAGTGAAAAAAACAGCGGCTTCGCGATAGCGTCCAGCCCAAAGTATGAAAGAAAAGGGATAGCCAATGCCGTAGCAACAATTACACCAAGTACGATAGTGATGATAGCCGCCCAGTAATTCAGCAAGCATTCACCCAATGCGTGGTTGAAACGCCCAAGAGCCTGCATCTGTTTTAAAGAGAAAAGGGAAACTCCTCTATTGCTTTTTTTTACTTGTTGTTGTAGTGCCATAGTGTTCTTCCTCGCCGTGTGGACCGGGTGGACTCATAGCTACTGATCTATCTAAAACGTATCTCTCAAGGTAACTGAAAGGCTTTTGCCAGGTCAATAAACTCAATGCGACCTTCCAAGATTGTTTTATCATTAATGATAATGACAGGAATACGATAGCGATATTCCTCAAATAGCCTGGAATTGCTCCGAATGTCGACCTCTGTGAGTTCAAAGTCTGACTTGGCTGCTATGTCATCAAGCATATCACGAGCCTCATCGCAAAGGTGGCAACCGGCCTTTGTATAAAAGGTCACACGCGGTTGCGATGGTTCTTTTGCCCTGGTCACGCTTGTTTCTCCATAGACTAATCTTTTCACCTTAATGATAACATATACAAAGGGACTATAACAGGGCAACAACTGATAACAAGAATACAACAATGTGCTCGCGTTAACTTATACAGAACAACATGCCAACCTCTGAGTAGGTTGGCATGTTGTTCTGTAAGGCCGCAAAAACTAGCTAACCCTAACGGCAGTCGTACGGTGGAGGCGGACAGTAAGGCTTGAGGATGCTCGACAGTGTATGACCAGCGTGAACGCTGCTTTGATGTACCGCGAATGGATGAGTCGCTTCCATCTTTATCGTCCAACCAAACAGACCTGCCAGCAGTACAAGTGCCATAGCTACCATAAATACCATCTTCCGCAAAGTTGTGTTCATAAAAAACTCCCTCTCGATTCTCTAGCGCGCAAAAGTTTTTCGCGCGCGTTTTCTAGCGAGCCATTTTTGCTCGTCTATTGATTCAGGTGGAAAGAGAGAGAGAAAAACTTGCAATTTTTAACTCTTCAATTTATAATCGTCTTATAAAGTGAATTGACACTCAATATATGTATTAGAAATAGAAAGGCAAGTTATGATTGAGCGAGGTGACGATTTATGGTCCCAAATCAATTTTGTGGCAAATCAGGCCATACGAAGTTGTGCGCTAGGTATACTCACAACTGATGCACTGGCAC
>CATPCK010000207.1 GCA_955652655.1 uncultured Ktedonobacteraceae bacterium
GGCAGGGAAACGCTCGCTCGCCACGATGAGGCAGGCGTTACAGCCAGATATGATGGGAGAAACCCTCATCAATTTTCTGGGCGTGGGAGAGGTTGGCCCGTATCTCACGAGAGCCGCGTACACACCCAAAAACTATTCACGATTACGTGCGCTCAAGGACAGCTATGATGCGAAGAATGTCTTCCGCTTCAATCACAATATCGCTCCTTCTTCGCGATAATCGATGGGAGGAGCTGAACGAGAGAAAGGAAAAATGCATGAGTACACATTTTCATGTTTCTGGAGCAGGGATCACAGGTCCACTCACAAGGCGTGCGGGCAACTATAAATGGTGGGTGCTGACCACGGCCATCTTTGGTGCGTTCGTCAGTATCCTGGATGCCACCGTCGTCAATACCGCCCTCCCCCACATTCAGCTTGCCTTTGGCACTGATTTGCACACAGCCTCCTATGTGGTCACAGGCTATCTGCTCGCTCAGGGCGTGGTGATTGCTGCGTCGGGGTTTCTCGCCAATCGCTTTGGGATCAAACGGGTGTATCTGCTTTCCCTCGCCTTGTTCACGCTCTTCTCAGCCCTGTGTGGCCTCGCCTGGAATATCACTATCCTCATCTTCTTCCGTGTGCTCCAAGGAGCAGGTGGAGCTGCGCTCTTCCCGCTCTCGTTTTCACTGGTGTTCGGAGCGTTTCCTGAAGAGCAGCGCGGCCTCGCCAATGGCATCTTTGGCATTCCTGTGCTCGTCGCCCCTGCTCTGGGTCCAGTGATTGGTGGCTATCTTGCCCAGTACATCGATTGGCGCTGGATTTTCTATATCAACCTACCCATTGGGATCATTGGCATCGTGATTTGCTGGCGCATGTTGCATGAGTCTGAGCTTCAGCCAACATTGCCATTCGATCTGCGTGGCTTCCTGCTGATCGCCAGTGGCTTAGGTCTGTTGCTCTTTGGCCTCTCGAATCTCGCCTATGATGGGTGGGGATCTCTGCTCACGGTCACAATTCCTGGCATCCTGGCACTGCTCCTGTTAGTTGCCTTCATTCCCATCGAGCTACGAACGGCACAGCCACTGTTGGACTTACGCCTCTTCCAGAGACGCAACTATCTGGTCGGGAACCTGATCACCTGGGTCGCGGTCGCGAGCCTGTTTGGATCAACCTTCCTCTTGCCACAATACTTGCAGGTCCTACGCGGTTTATCGTCGTTTCAAGCTGGGTTGCTGCTTGCACCACAAGGGCTGGCCTCGATGGTGGGAACCATTGTGGTAGGCTTGCTCTACAGCCGTCTCGGCGCGCGTCCTCTCATTATCATGGGAGCGATTGCCGTTGCTCTTGCTACGTATCTGATGAGTCGATGGTTGTCGCTCACCTCACTGTTTGCCGAGTTGATACCACTCCTGATTGTGCTGGGACTTGGACTCCCTTTTATTGTTCAATCAACAAGCACTGCCGCCATGACAGGCATTGAGGGAACGGCCTTACCAGGAGCAAATACGCTCTTAAGTGTCTCGCGTTCGGCGATCTCCTCACTGGCTGTTGCCGGATTAGTCAATATTGTGCAAGCGCAACGCCTTGTCCATCAGGCAGCACTTGCACACAACGGGCCAGTGAGCGCTGCCGTAGCCCAACAGGCACAAGCTCTGGCCTATCAGGATGTGTATCTGCTTTCTGCTCTGGTCACGCTTCCACTCCTTGTCCTCGCGTTTTTCCTGAGTTCGCAGCGTCGCACTCAGAAGCCAGAGCCGACAACAACATTTGGCGTGAGTGCACATATATCCGAGAACAGCACTCCTGAGGGTCATGTGTCCGAAAACGATTCGCGTCTTTTTGATACAATTTCTCTTCACTCTGAGACCACCATCGTGCGAGTCGCTTTGCCACAAAGATCGTTGAACTATCCAAACATTCAGCAGAACGTCCAAGACCTCCTCCTCTGATCACTTGTACACTCTGCATGAGCAATGGAGCAAGCACACAGAAATGGTCGCGCTCCTGTTGCCAACATCACACATCATCATCATAAAATATACACAGAGGAGGAGAGAGGAAAATGAGTACACCATTGGTAAACAAAGTCACGATTGTAACCGGCGCATCACGCGGAATAGGCCAGGCAATCGCGGAATTGCAGGCAGTCAACGGGGCGAGCGTCGTCATCAATTATGCTCGCAACAAAGGTTTCGCCGAGGACATCGTTCACTGTATTCAGCAAAACGGGGGCCAGGCTCTGGCTGTACAGGCAGATGTCAGTAACATTGCTGACCTGGAAGTTCTGTTCCAGGCAACCATTGACCATTTTGGGCATATTGACATTCTCGTCAACAGTGCCGGGATTATGACGACAAAGCCTATTGAACAGGTCACGGAACAGGACTTCGATCGGGAGTTTGCAATCAATGTGAAAGGGACCTATTTCGCCTGCCAATTAGCGGCCAAGTATCTGCAAGCAGGCGGACGCATTATTAACTTCTCCACCTCTGTCCTTGGACAAATGACTCCCACCTACAGCCTTTACGCGGGCACCAAGGGCGCAGTCGAACAGCTCACTCGGCAACTTGCCAAGGAGTTCGCCCCAAAACATATGAGACCTCCTCATAACATACTTCACGTAGTTGGGCAGTGAGCCGTGGCTAACCCCCTTGCCATCTTTACGCCAATTTCCTACACTACTCATTGACAAGCACGCGCTCCGGGGAGGACAGCGTACTCCGACAATGTTTCTGGTGTAGGAGGGAAACCATATGCTCATCGTGAATGACGAACAGCGCCGTCTCGCAGGGGGTTTGAGCCTGTGTGAACGGTGCAAATACTGCTCAAAAGCACTCGCAGAGTATCCCCTCATTCAAAGCGATGATGCTAATTAGACCGTGTACCATGCAACGTGTGCAATCGAACTTGCCACTGAAATCATGGTTGATCTCTTCACCTTTTTCAGCCCGCCAGTCCCATACAAGCGGCTGTTTGTTCTCTCAGCGCCCGAAGCAACTCCTGACGCCTCGCCGGAGAAGGTGTGAAGAGTTTGTTCACGCGTAACAGTTCAAACGAAAAGGAGTGGAAAATGCAGTCAACGAACATCCGCCAGATCAAGGCGGCAATTCGGGATCAAGCCTTTATCGGGAGTCCCCTGGTCTGGTGTCCCGTAGGCCGTGTGGTTGCTGTCAGGAGGAGAAAGGGGCAACTTCTGGCACTGATACGTGGTTGGGGGCGATGGTACCCCGTTGAGAGCGTGAGCATTGAATGCGCCGGACGCCAACTCATCTCATAGAGGAGATTGTCCGGCCAGTGACGCGGACGAGGCCGAAGATGAGGAGAAGAGCTGAAAGTCAAGAGAGGATTGATGGGAGCATGAGTCTCTTCGTTTGAGCTGTCTGTTCAGCTCTACCCCATGAAGGTGTGTTAGGCAGCGATTTTTATGCCGCCTACAACATTCATCAAGGACTCCATCAACGGTGTTGGATGCACTTCCTGCGTGATGTCCATGATCTGAAAGAAAAATACCCGCAGGATGAGTCTCTTTCCGCCTGGGCGGACTCGGTCAAGGCCATCTATGAGCGCGCCGTCACTTGGGTGGCATCCGGCCCCGATCCGACTTTCTCTCCCCACCAAGAGCAGCAGGAACGCGAGACCTCTCAACACGCCTTCGAGCAGCAATTATGGCAGGTGTGCCAACCCTACCTGCGCACCGATGTCCCTCAACATACCTTATGTGAACGGGTTGAGCGCTTTTTGCCTGAGCTGTTTGTGTTTGTAAGGGTGCCTGGGGTTCCGGCATACAACAACCTCGCGGAACGAAGTGTTCGGCTCCTGGTCATCACTCGCAAGGTGAGCGGTGGAACACGTTCTCCTCAAGGCAGTCAAACACGCATGAGCCTTGCTAGCCTTTTTGGAACCAGGAGTGCTCAACACCTCAATCCCTTCCACCAATGTCTGGCCGTTCTCTCAACAAAATCTTCCTTGGGTCAACTCTAAACAGTTTCTAAAGATTTGGATACTTGACACACCGAGGTGAGGCCACTCGCGCCAACGACACCGTGCCTCGTTGCGAATGACGATGCTGGTCTCCTTCTGAACCGGGCCCATGCCGCGCGCCTGAGCAGATCAGCCACGACTGATGACCTCATTGACCTGGCGGAAGAACTCCTCCGAGGAAGCGTCGCGATCCATGAGCTCGATGATGGCACCGCTGGCCTGGCCCTCGAGATAAGCCCAACTCACGATCCCGTGATCGTGTGAGGTGTTGTCCGCCGTGCGCGTCATGCCGCGAGACTCCAGCCGGCTGAGGTGGTCGGAGATGCCCTGAACCCAGTAGCCGAGGTGGTGCAAGCCCTCCCCATGGTTGGTCAAGAACGCGTGGTGAGGCGAACGGTCGTCGAGGGGCTGGATCAGCTCGAGCAGCAGGTTGCCCATCGACGCGAACCCCATACCCAAGCTGAAGCCGGTGATCCCGTTATGCAGAGTCGCTGCGGGTAGGTCGGCGCGTGCGATGGACCAGATTGGTCCGTAACCGAGCGTGCTTCTCAGCCGTTCGATCGACTTGTCTAGGTCCGCGACGAAGAATCCGACGTGGTGAAGCGCTGGAAGGCCGCTGTCGATGGTGTTGTCTGTACTGCTCGCCATCTCTATGCTCCTGTCTTCTGCGTAACAAAGTGCTCGTTTTGCCTCATGGTATTTTTACTACTCCTACTTGAGAACAATTGCTCTTATAGCATAACTACAACGATAGTGTCTATATCCCTGGGGGCAGGTATCTAATAAACTAGACATATATTCTCACTAATCGATAAGATAAAACTGGCAGGAGTGAGGAGGTGTTTATGGACACCGTGCCGAGTGTTGTGTAAAGACAAGCTTATCCGCAGAGGAGGATTTGGGAGGATAATACAGGCATAGATCGATCCTTTAGATCAAAACGCTTACTTTCAACAAAGGAGAAAACTATGCCTGCGCACAAGAAAGAGCATACCACACCTGA
>CATPCK010000208.1 GCA_955652655.1 uncultured Ktedonobacteraceae bacterium
GCGCCCCCGAACCTCCTCTGGCGAGTGTTCCTGCATCATAGTCTGGGTTGGTATGTTGACGCAGGCCGTTGCCATTCCCAGCACAAACACCAGCAACATCGTCACCCATAACAGCAGAGGTGACGACGCACCCTTTTCCCCATAGAAATCCCAGGCTAACCATTGCGTCACCGGCAAGAGCGCGAAACCCGCTCCCAACGCGATAAAACCTATTCTGGTCAAACGCAGTTTTCCCACTCGTTCGGTGATACGCGGCATCAAGATTGACGCACCAACCAGGCCGATAGCTGCAGGTGCAAGGATGAGCACCATGTCTTCAGCGGGACGATGCAGGACCTGCCGTACAAAGGTACCTGCCAGTTCACCTATGAGCAACATAATATTGCCCACGACGGAAAGTTGAACGACCACAAAGAAGAGTGCACGATCCTTGCGCACAAATTGCCACCCCTCGACGATTTCGCGCCATATCTTCTCTAAAGCCTGGCCCGCCTCCGCTCCGGTATACTTTCCCCGCTCGATATGCCCCTCAGTAAGCGCCCGGGTAGGAATACAGAGGATGAGAGCAGCGCAAACGAGGTAGAGGAAAGCCACCAGGACAAAGAGCATATCAATGGATTGCACGTGCAGGGTCAACATGGCCAATTGTAGTGTGAAAGGCGGAAAGATGCGTGTTACAAGCCCTCCCAACAGCAAGAAACCAATGGCCTGTGCCAGTGTCATAGTGATATTGAAAAGCGAGAGCGCCGGGACTAGCTCGTTCTCATTCACCAGCAGCGGAATAGAGGCTCCTTCAGCTGGTATAAAGAATTGCCCGATTAATGATGTCATGAATGTAAGCACGTAGAGCGGCCAGAGATTAGTGCTGTCGAAGAGTAACGAAATAACTATCAGCAGCATAGTGAATGCGCGCAGGACATTACTGATCCACAATACCAGGCGCTTATGCATTCGATCGACAATTACGCCCGCGACCGCACTAAAAGGGAGTGCAGGTAATGTAAAGGCGATGATCGCGATACCGGCCATGACGACAGAGTGGGTAACATTATTGACAAGGACGACGATGCCAAAGTTCGCGGCATTGAGGATGGTGAGTGAAAGAAGCTGCGCCAGCCATAATAGTACGAAGTTACGATTTTTCAGCACTTGCCGAAAACTGGCAATACCTGTGGATGAAGACGAAGACGGTTTAAATTGTGTTTCAGGAGTGATCATCGACATGGTTGCATATTTCTTTCCTGGTGACACTCCGCAGGGGTTAAAACCCCACAGCTTCTGACACTCCCGGGTAGTCGGCCTCCTGAGAAGATGTCCCGTGGGGACTACTCGAGTAGAAGCCGTAGTTGGCAGGGAATATCTGAAACAGGCGCAACCATCCCCGTGCCTGTTTCTTGAGCGGTGCCATGCTCGTTGCTATCTCCATGCCCTGCTGAAGGGATAGATGGTCCCTCTTTGCATCCGGCGTCTTGGGAAACAACAACACCTGTATCTCTCGATACCCTCTCTACAAGCAGAGGAGTTGGAGGCTTTCCCTCTCCATTTTTCTGATAGCGCATAACCAAGCGCTGACCGATCACGAGACTGGCATTTCTATCCGCATTGCCCTTCATGCCGCATTGATGACAAGATACCAAAGGTGCGCCATAGGTGTATCCTTCTGGTGGCTTGCCTGTATCATAACGAGCAACCAGGCTCTGGCAACGAGCACATTCTCTACTGGTGTTTCTCGGATTGACCCGACTCGTGAGAATGCCCTCGTTGTAGGCCTTATACTGGCAATACTTGAAGATACGTCCCTTCATCCAATAAGCTCGTTTGCTATTCCCTCTGTGGCTGTACTTGCCTTTAGCAGGCTTAAGCGTGCCCAAATGCTCAAATACCAGGACAGTAGCCTCATGCTCTTTAGCACATTGAACAATACGAGCACTCACGAGATGTGCTACTTGTTCATCAACGTTGCGTATTGTGTTCCAGAGGTCTGCATTGTCCTGCTCACCTTCTGCGATGATGCCAGTCTTGTGTCGATTGCGTGCAATTCGTCCTAACAGTTTCTTCCTAAAGCCGGATATCTCTCTCCCACCATGAATAAATTTAGTGGCAAGGATCGTACCTTCAACAGTTTGGATCGTACACACCGCGAGATTTTCGTGTATGTTTAAGTCTACAGCACACATTTTGGTTTGTGCGTTTGTAGTGACTTGCTCCTCAATGTTGCCAGGACTCTTGAATTGCTTCTCAACAGGAGTATGCAACCACCATTGATTGCCACGCCTGACAAGGGATGGACTTCCCATCTCTGCACCTGGAGGCAGTTCCCGTCCGGTGATGCGAACTTTGACCCAACTCCAACATGTCCCTGTCCACACTTTGATCACAAGAGACGAGTTGCTGCGTTCCTTCCATAGTCCCATATACAACGTTACTGATTTGTTCCAGGAACGTGGGGGAACCGGAGGACGTTCGTGAAATTGCTTCCCTTTGGCCTCTGCTTTCTCTTTGCGCTTTCTCCACCTGGCAAGATGGGAGGAGAAAGAGCGAGCTGATCCAAGGGCCGCATTGATAGCAGCACGCCGAAACATGGCAGGAATATCCTCTTGGATCTCGCAGAGTGGCATAACGGGATGTGGATTGCTCTGTGTCGTATGGGTAAGCTTTTCAAGAGCAGTGAGTGCGTCCTTATTGGAGAGATCTAACACGTTCTCATGCGCTTGGATCACCTCAAAGTAGAAAGCTGCCACCCGATTAAAGAGAGCCTGATTAGCAGCAAACCACGAGCCATGATCGGCTTGATGGTTCAAGACCTGTTTGATGGTCGTGGTTGCTTGTGCCATACGAGATTCCTTTCTGAGCATCTCTGTATTCCTGGAGGGTTTGGGCACTCACAGCGCCGGCTGTTGATGAAAAATTCAGAACGTGTCCATAGCGACGGAAGCTTCGAGAGAATGGGTTTAAATTCGTATTCAAGCTTGCCTTTTTGTATCGTTTCCTTCCATAGTAGTTGATATACAGCAAAGTCGACAAACTGTCAACAGGTCTCCGGCTAAAGCCACGGACAAACCCGCCTATCCGCCTGGGATAAATCCACAACGGCTTGCGGCGGGTTCTCTTCTGTCATCTTATCTCTCCGTCTCGCTAAATATATCATTTTGGGGAAGTGTCCCCTGTTTGCTCATACGAATTAGCACAGGAAAAAGTTTAAGTAATTGCAGGGGTTCTTGAGAATTTACATTTCTTTTGCCTTCTTAAAGCTATCTGCCCACCCCTAAACGTGCTATAATGAAACCATGACGATAACACCGGCGAACACCCAGAAGAAAACGGATCTGCTTGCGTTCACCCTCCCACAGTTACAGCAATGGCTGGTGGAATGTGATGAAGCGCCTTTTCGTGCCAAACAAATCTATAGCTGGCTCTACCAGCACCTCGCAACCGATTTCTCGGCTATGACCAATCTGCCCCAGGCATTACGCCAGCGGCTGGCAGAAGAGGCTACCATTGGGCTCGTGATCGTGCGCAGTGAATTACATTCTAAAGACGACCGCACGCGCAAAATCCTGCTCGAGCTGGCTGATGGCAAGCTGATCGAGTCGGTTCTGATGCTCTATCCGCCGTTGGGCGAAAACAGCCCACGCGCAACTGTCTGCGTTTCTACGCAGGCTGGTTGTGCCTTTGGCTGCACTTTCTGCGCGACGGGACAAATGGGTTTTGATCGGCACTTGAGCGCCAGTGAGATTGTTGCGCAGGTACTCTTCTTCGCGCGGGAACTGCGAGCGGTCCCCTGGACAGCAGCGGGCCTGCCCAGGAGTGCGCCCATCGACCATATCACCAACATCGTTTTGATGGGCATGGGCGAACCGCTGCACAATTATGACAACGTCTTGCAGGCGCTGCGCATCCTTAACAGCGCGGACGGGTTCAATCTGGGTGCGCGGCACATGACCGTCTCGACCGTCGGACTTGTTCCCGCCATCCGCAAGCTCAGCCAGGAACCGCTTCAGGTCAACCTCGCTATCTCCCTCCACGCGCCAACCGATGAGTTGCGCAGCCAGACAATGCCCGTAAATCGCAAATATCCACTACAAGAACTGCTGTCCGCCTGTCAAGACTATATCGCGGCCACAAAGCGGCAGGTAACTTTCGAGTATGTCCTGCTGGCAGGAGTGAACGATACCGCGGAATATGCCCACCGGCTGGGGGAGTTACTGGCTCCATTAAAGCAATATGCCCATGTGAATTGTATTCCAGTCAATGCCACCTCGGCCAGTTATAAGGCTCCAGGACCAAAGGCCATTCGCGCGTTTCGCGACATCCTTTTTGAGCATGGCGTCAGCAATAGCGTGCGCGCAGAGCGTGGCGATGATATCGCGGCCGCCTGCGGACAACTCAGAACGCGTTTTGAGAAAAAAAGAGCATAATAAAGCCAGCAGTGCGACTACGTAGTCGCACTGCTGGCTTTATTATGCTCTTTTTTTCTCAAAACGCGTTCTGAGTTGTCC
>CATPCK010000209.1 GCA_955652655.1 uncultured Ktedonobacteraceae bacterium
GCCATCAAGTCAATCCTCATCATCTTCCACTACGACGCTGACTGTCGCTACCGTCAACAACTCCCAGATGGTGCAGATGGAGCAATTGACGAAGCAAGTTTTTGAAAAGGACCATCCCAACATCAAGGTCAACTTCGTGACCCTTCCCGAAAACGATCTGCGTTCGAAAGTTACCCAGGATGTTGCTACAAATGCTGGGAAATTTGATATTGCCACCATCGGCAGTTACGAGTCTCCCATTTCGGCACATAACGGATGGCTCCAGGATCTCTCTCCATACCTTAATAAGATGTCGGCGACCGACAAGAGTAATTACAATTACGACGATCTCCTCAAGCCGGTTATGTCAACGCTCTCCTACCAGGGACATCCTTACTCTCTCCCGTTCTATGGCGAGAGTAGTATGCTGATGTACAACAAGCAAATTTTCGCGCAACATCACCTGACCATGCCGTTGCATCCTACGTGGGATCAGGTCGCCCAATTTGCGAAAGAACTCAATGATCCAGCAAATGGTGTGACGGGCATTCTGCTGCGAGGTCAATCTGGCTGGGGCATGAACATGGCTCCGCTCGACACGATGATTAATACCTTTGGTGGCCGCTGGTTCGACTTAGCCTGGAAACCACAGCTCTCCAGCTCTGCGGTACAACAAGCAGTGACGCTCTATGCTACCCTGTTGCAGAAGTATGGTGAGCCAGGTGCCTCAACCTCCGGCTGGCAGGAGTGTGTAAACCTGATGACTCAGGGCAAGGGCGCGATGTTCTATGACGCTACCTCGTTTGGTGGCGTGTTGGAAACGCCAGCGACTTCCAAGGTCGCCGGTAATGTTGGCTATGTATATGCTCCCACAGCAGTGACCCAGAATGGCAGCCATTGGTTGTGGGCATGGTCACTTGGTCTCGTCAACTCCAGTCACAACAAAGATGCTGCCTTCCAATTCCTCACCTGGGCTACCAGTTCGCAGTACCTGACCCTGGCAGGCAAGACCTTCGGCTGGGCCAACGTGCCACCAGGTACACGTGCTTCGATTTACCAGAACCCCGACTATCAAAAGGCCGCTCCTTTCGCTCAGGTTACGCTTGACTCTATCAAAACCGCGACTCCCGATCAGCCTACGCTCGATCCCGTTCCCTATCATGGTGTTCAATATGTGGGTATTCCACAGTTTGAAGCGGTCGGGCAGCAGGTGAGCGAGCTTATGTCGGCAGTGGTTGCCGGAAAAATGACGGTCAGTCAGGCTCTCCAGCAGTCTGATCAGCTCCTGGCAACACAGGTCAATAAGGACAACACTGCCGGGTACTAGCTACTGTGTCCGTATGAAAGAACGAGGGGCCCCGGTTCGGTGAGAGGAGGCGGTCCCTCATTCATCACTCCAATTGCGTCAGAGGTGGTTCGCATAACGTGAAAAGAAGAAAGGGAGTGTTATGAGTCAGACAAATCAGGCGGTTCAGGTACCCATGCTTCCTGACATGCAAAAGCGTGCAGTTCCTACAGTACCGCCTGGCGAGAGAAGAACGTGGTTGCATCTTCCCGCCCTCGTCTATATGATCGTGTTAACACAGATTCCATTTCTCCTCGCAGTTTGGTTTAGCTTGCATGCCTGGAATCTGCTAGTGCCATCTGAGGGATTTCCATTTGTTGGTCTTTCAAACTACGTCACCGAGTTTGTAAGTGACGCAAACTTCTGGCCCATTATGGGCAATACTTTAGAACTGGTGGCTGGGGCGATGATCCTGGCCCTTGTGGCTGGGACGATACTGGCACTGCTGTTAAATCGCCCGATGTGGGGCAGAAGTGTCTTGCGTGGCATAGCAACAGTTCCATTTTTGGTGACCCCATCAGTGATGGCACTGATCTGGAAAAATCTCTTTCTTAGCCCATCTTCAGGGATGGTTAACTGGCTACTCCACTTTATTGGTATTCCTACTGTCCCCTGGTTTTCCGCGTTTCCACTTCAGAGTATTATATTCATCGTCGCCTGGGAGTGGACCCCATTCGTGATGCTTGTCATTCTCGCGGGCCTCCAGTCCGTTCCAGGCGAAGTGTTAGAGGCCGCGAAGGTGGATGGTGCGAATGCCTTCACAACATTTTGGCGCGTCGTCTTTCCTTTACTGCGAAAACCGTACGAGATAGCAATCCTCTTCGGAACTATTTTTATCTTTCAGACGTTCGGCGAAATTTACGTGACAACTTCTGGTGGGCCAGGATTATCAACCAACACTCTACCTTACTACACCTACCGAGCGGCATTGAGCTCGTTTCAGATCGGACAGGCGGCAACGCTTGGCGTTATAGGGGTAGTAGTAGCAATTCTTGCCGCCAGGGGCATGTTGCAACTCATGACTGAGCGGACAGTATCAGAAAGGGGCTAACTCATGACTACGGGAGCTACACGCAAGTGGTCCAACTTCGCATGGACAGCCTTGACCTACATCCTGGTTTTTTTGCTGGTCTTTCCCGTCCTCTGGATGGTACTGACCGGATTTAAGACAGATATCGCGGCGATTAATATTCCGCCCATACTGTTCTTCCAGGCGACGCTCGATCAGTTTGTGCTCGCGATTCAGGGAGGCTTCGGTGCCTACTTGTTCAATAGCGTGGCGGCGGCTCTAGTTTCGACTGCCCTCGCGTTGGTTTTGGGCATTCCCGCCGCCTACGCGATGGTCTTCCACATGCCAACGAAGTCATCCAATGACATGCTTTTCTTTGTACTCTCCACGCGCTTCATGCCGTTTGCGGCCATCCTTGTGCCTTTATACGTGATCATTACACGCCTCAACTTACTGGATAACCTCTTCACGTTAATCGTCATCTATACTGCGATGAACTTGCCTTTGATTATCTGGATGGCCCGTTCGTACTTCCTGGAACTGCCAAAAGAGGTGTTGGAGGGAGCCTGGCTAGATGGTTGTTCGACATTGCAGACAATTGTGAGGGTCGTCGTGCCGATGGCAGCGCCCGGGTTAACTGCGGCGGCACTGCTGGCCATCATTTTTGCCTGGAACGATTTCTTCTTCGCCGTCACGTTGACCTATACCAGCTCACCAACTTTACCCATTATGGTTGCGGCATTTACGAGTAACGAAGGTCTCTTCCTGGCGAAGGTGTCCGCTCTAGCGACGCTGATCATTCTGGTGCCCGTTGCGATAGGCATCTATGCACAGAGGTACCTGGTTCAAGGGCTGACCGGTGGCGCGCTAAAATAACAAGGTCATTTAGAAAGGACTAGTCTCCTATGCGTGCTGTGATCATTGATGCTCCGGGCATCATTCGGGTGGACAATGTGCCAGACCCCACTCCTCGTCCAGATGAAGTGCTCGTTCGAGTGGGTGCATGTGGTATCTGCGGCACCGATCTGCATATTATTGATGGCGACTCTCCGTTGGCCCGCTATCCTATCATCCCTGGTCACGAGTTTGCGGGCGATGTTGTGGCATTGG
This sequence comes from uncultured Ktedonobacteraceae bacterium, assembly GCA_955652655.1. Classification (GTDB taxonomy): domain Bacteria; phylum Chloroflexota; class Ktedonobacteria; order Ktedonobacterales; family Ktedonobacteraceae; genus UBA11361. The sequence continues at coordinate 3,444 of CATPCK010000209.1, forward strand.
GAAGCGACGTTGCTCAGAGGAACGGGAAAGAAGGAGAGAACATAACGATTGGGAGCAGAATTGCAGTCGAGCCCAACCTGTACTGTGGTTATTGCGATTCTTGTCGTACGGGCCATGAAAATCTGTGTCTCAACTACGCTGCGATGGGCGTCACGACGAACGGAGCCGTTGCTCAATACGTGGCGGTGCCCAGCGCGAAAGCCTATGCCTTGCCTGATAACATCTCGTTGCGCGAAGGTGCGCTGATTGAGCCAGTCTCTTGCGCGGTGCATGGCATGCATAGTCTCAATCCCAGGTCCGGTGATACCTTCCTCATTGTCGGTGCTGGAACTATGGGATTGCTCCTCTTGCAGCTTGCGGTGCGAGGTGGCGCGTCACGGGTCACTATGGTCGATGTAAACGCGCAACGCCTGGCGCTTGCGGAGCAGCTTGGAGCCACGCGTACATATAACGATATCAAGCAGGCGTTGAAAGATGAGCCGCTTGGATTCAACTGTGTCATCGATGCAACTGGTGTTGCAGCGGTCATTGAAAACGCGTTCATGGCGGTCAAGCGCGGTGGAAAGTTTCTGATATTTGGAGTTGCATCGGACGAAGCTCGCATCTCGCTTTCTCCGTTCCGTATTTATAATGATGAGATTACGGTAATTGGTTCGATGGCGGTTCTCTTCTCGTTTCAAGCAGCTCTCGATCTCATCAGTAGCGGTGTGATCAATACGCAGGCCATGCTGACAAAAGCACTTCCCTTGCAGGATTTTCTCGAAGCACTCGACATGGTACGATATGGTAAGGGTGTCAAGACCCAGATACTGCCGAATGCCTAGAGAAGGACAAGGGAGGAGACGGACAATTGTGAGCAGCCTTTACTTCATGGGAATTGATGGTGGAACCGAGAGCGTGCGCGTCGGCGTCTTCGACCAGGAAGGTACACCAGTAGGCTTCGCGAGCCGCACGTATTCACTCAAGCACCCACGCCCCGGCTGGGCAGAGCAGGACCCCAATGAGTGGTGGGCCTCCCTGGTAGCGGCGGTCAGAGATGTAATGAGTAAAAGCGGCATTATGCCCAATGAGATCGCTGGCATCTCTTTAGACTGCACGACCTGCACGGTTGTCGCGTTGGATAAGTACGACCGAGTACTGCGACCAGCTATCATCTGGATGGATATTCGTGCCGCCGATCAAGCACGCCGGGTCGCCGAGACTGGAGATGCAGCACTCAAATACAATGGCTTCGCCAAAGTCTCCGCGGAGTGGATGCCCTGCAAGGCCCTCTGGTTGAAGGAGAATGAGCCGGACATTTATAGTGCTGCTACACATATTTGTGAATACACTGATTGGATGACCCACCGTCTCACTGGCGAATGGACGGCGAGTATCAACACCGCCAGCCTTCGCTGGTACTACGACCGCAACAACGACGGTTTTCCTGCCAGTCTCTATCAGGCTGTTGGACTAGACGATCTTCTCGAGAAGTTCCCCCAGAAGGTACTAGACATGGGTGCCGTGGTCGGTGGTCTCAGCAAGAAAGCGGCAGAGGAGCTTGGTCTGCCCCCTGGTATTCCAGTTGCTGAAGGTGGGGCGGATTCTATGGTGGGTACAGTGGGCATGGATGTGCTAGCCCCAGGCAAGATCGCCCTTATCACGGGATCATCGCATGCCATTTTTTGTGAGTCAGCAGAGGCCATTTATGGCCCGGGGTTCTTTGGCGCCTTCACCGACGCTGTGATTCCTGGTCAGTACGTGGTGGAAGGTGGTCAAGTTTCCACTGGCTCCATTGTCAAATGGTTCCGGGATAATTTCTGTGGAGGACTCATTGAGGAGGCCAGTACGCATGGACTCAGCCTTTACGATCTGCTCAATAAGCGCGCTGAGAACTTGCCTGCAGGTTCTGATGGACTGATGGTGGTGGATTACTGGCAAGGAAACCGTACTCCCTATACCGACCCAGAAGCGCGCGGGATGATTTGGGGGCTTACCCTTAAGCACGACACGACGCATATCTACCGTGCGATTGTGGAGGGCATCTGCTATGGGACGGAACTTATCTTTCGCACACTACGCAATTATGGCTTCCAGCCGCAAGAGATCGTTGCTTGCGGAGGTCCTCTCAAGAGTCAGATGTGGATGCAGATTCATGCAGACGTCAGCAATCTTCCGATCACCTTCACAAAAGTGGACGAAGCTGCGGTACTGGGTTCGGCAATACTAGCGGCGGTGGGCGCAGGAATATACCCGGATCTACAGGAAGCAGCACGCCATATGGTGCATACGAGCCATCGTATTGAGCCAGATCAGCAACGACACGAAGAATACCAGTTTTACGTAGATAAGTATATAGCTACTTATCCCCAGATGCGGGACTTGATGCATGATGTTGCCCAACACGTTGCAAGACGTAAGGGATGACAAGAGATAATGCCAGGAGGAATAAAATGCTTGCGGCCGTGTTTCTACGTCCCGGCCAGATGGAAGTAATGGAGGTTGATACGCCCGACATCGGACCGGACGAAGTCCTCGTCAAAGTAGGTGCCAACACGATATGTGGAACTGATGTGCGTATCTTCCGTGGAGAAAAGACAAAAGGCATCCCGCTGCCCACCATCCTGGGCCACGAAATGGCAGGCTACGTGCATAAGGTAGGTCAGCATGTAAGAGGATATGAGGTGGGAACTGCGGTAGCGATGGCCCCAGTAATCGCATGTCACCACTGTTTCTATTGTCAAAATGGCATGGAGAATGTTTGCCCCAACCCGAAAATAGTAGGCTATGACGTGAATGGGGGCTTAAGTGAATATGTACGGATCCCTGCCGAAGCAGTAGCAGCTGGGAATCTCTTTGTTGTTCAAAAGGATGTACCCTCGGAATATCTGGCACTCGCCGAACCGCTGGCCTGCTGCGTCAACGGCCACCACCGCTCTCGCATACACCTGAACTCCACTGTGCTCATTATGGGGTCAGGCCCTATTGGCCTGTTTCACCTCCAGCTTGCCCTCCTGGCAGGAGCGCGTGCCGTTATCGTGAGCGATCCTTCAGCTCCTCGCCGGGCTGTCGCCTCCACCTTTGGGGCACATATTACCGTCGACCCTACCACTGATGACCTTTCTTCAGTAGTGTCCGGGGTTACAGGAGGGCTTGGGGTGGATGCGGTCATTATCTGCATTGGCATACCCACGCTAGTGAATGATGCTCTCAACATGGCTCGACAGGGAGGTCGTGTCAATATCTTTGCTGGCCTGGCCGCCAAAGGGTGGGCCGAGATCGAGTCTAACCTCATCCACTACAAAGAACTGAAGGTAACGGGCAGCGCGAATTCCCGGCGTGCCGACTACCAGACTGCTCTTCAGCTCATTGAGTCGGGGCGTATCAAGGTGGAAGCAATGGTGACCGACCGCTTCCCGCTCCGGTCTGCTCATGCAGCACTGGACAAAGCCGCCAGCGGAGAAGGGATCAAGATAGCAGTAATGGGCCTCTGAGGAGCAAATCGAGAGGTACGAGTCTTAGCACGGGGGGCCTGGGCCGTTTACAAGACTTTGTTGGCGAATGAAAGAACAAGTGCAATGCGGCGGAATTGGCCTGAGCAGGGCGACCACAAGGGATCGCCCCTACTATGCTCCGAATCCGCTGCCCAGGCCCATCCGTCCATGGTAGGGGTGATCCCTTGTGGTCGCCCAAGAGGCATCAAGTGAAGGAGGAAGAACCCCCGTTTTCTCGTAGGGGCGGGAGTGGAGGCGGAGTGGGGACGCTTGCGTCGCCCTCGTCCTGTCCCTGTGCACGCTTTCCCCCACCTGCCAGGGCGACGCACGCGACCCCACTCCCCTCCCCCCCCAACGAATGTGACGAACCGCCCCCAAAAAACGAACAAGTCAAAAGCGGGTGCGGTGTGGATGTAGGGTGGGGACGCCTGGGGTTTTGCATCGCCCCCGTCC
>CATPCK010000210.1 GCA_955652655.1 uncultured Ktedonobacteraceae bacterium
CAAGAAATCCAGTGCAGCCCTCGTCAAAACCTCGACACCGATCGGCATGGCATCCTCATCAACATTGAAACGCGGGTGGTGATGTGGGTACTTCGCACCTTTTGCCTCGTTCTTCGCTCCTACAATAAAGTAGCAACCAGGAACAGCATTGAGGAAAGCAGCCATATCATCGCTGCCCGAGGTCCTCACCTCTTCATCATCATCGACTTTATCCGCTCCCACAGAGGCAACGGCGGCCTGCTGCACCACCTCCGTCATAGCAACATCATTGATGCAAGGTGGGCAGCCATCAAAGGCTTTCACATCGCAAGTAGCTCCCATGGCGCTGGCAATGCCCATAGCCACCTCGCGAATACGGCGCAACATTTTCTCGCGATGTTCCACGCTATAAGCACGCATCGTGCCCTGCAATTCCGCCGTCTCGGGAATGATATTAAACGCAGTACCCGCCTCCATCCTGCCAATGGTAATCACAGCAGGACTGAAAGGCGACGTCTCACGACTGATTAGCGTTTGCAGCGCCGTGATAATGTATGCCCCAACCACAATCGGGTCAACCGCCGAATCTGGCATAGCAGCGTGACCACCCTTGCCCCTCACCGTCAGCTCAAACTTGTCGGCGCTGGCAAAGACCGTACCTGATCGTACACCGACGTGCCCCATCTCATAGTCGCTAAACAGGTGCAGGCCAATGATGCCATCCACCCCCTCCATCGCGCCTTCCTTCACCATTGGTTCGGCCCCGCCAATCGTCTCCTCGGCAGGTTGAAAGATAAATTTCACATTGCCAGTCAGTTCAGCCCGCCGTTTGCTCAAGATATCGGCAACGGCCAGCGCAATAGAGGTATGCCCATCGTGCCCACACGCGTGCATCTTGCCATCAACGGTGGAACGATACTCGATTTCATTCAGCTCATGAATAGGTAGAGCATCCATATCGGCGCGAATCGCGACCGTTTTGGCGCCTGGTTTGCTCGCCTCACCGCGTAACAGGCCCACTACACCCGTTTTAGCGATCCCCGTGTGCACCTCCAGGCCCAGCGCGCGCAAACGTTGTGCTACAATACCAGAGGTGCGTACCTCTTCAAACGCAAGTTCGGGATGCTCATGCAAATCGCGGCGCACAGCCACCATATCTGGCACAAGTTCATCAATATCAGACTTCAAACGATCAAATTCGGGTGCAGGCATAGCTCCTCCTGATAACAAAAGGATTCTCCGCGCCAAAGTTTCAGCGCAAGAATCAGATAGCATTCATCATCTTAATATCCTATCATATTGTTAGAGAAACAGAGGCGGCGAGAAAAGAAAGGTAAAATCAAAAATGCAACAAGAAGAAAAATACTGGCAAGCAGTGCTAACAAGAGACAACACCTCAGATGGAGCCTTCGTCTACGCCGTACGCTCCACAGGAATATACTGCAACCCATCATGTCCCTCGCGCAAGCCACAGCGCCAGCAAGTCCTCTTTTTCGCCCGGCCCGAAGCCGCCGAAAAAGCCGGCTTTCGACCTTGCCGCCGCTGCCACCCTGGAGAACCCTCCCTGCTCGAAAATCAGGTAGAGCTAGTCCAGCTGGCCTGTCGCTACATCGAATCTCACCTCGAGGGACCAGTAACACTCGCAGCCCTTGGTGAACAGGTACACTTGAGCCCCTTTCACCTGCAGCGCGTCTTCAAACGCGTCATGGGCATTTCACCGCGCCAGTATGCTGAAGCGTACCGGCTCGGAAAGTTAAAAACGCAGCTCAAAGACGGCAACTCTGTAACCAGGGCGCTGTACGAAGTCGGCTATAGCTCAAGCAGCCGCCTGTATGAACGTACCCCTGCCCAACTTGGTATGACACCCACCGATTATCGTCGTGGAGGCAAAGGAATGCACATCAACTACACCATCGTCAATTGTCCCCTTGGCCGATTACTCGTCGCAGCCACCGAAAAAGGCGTCTGTGCCGTGAGCCTCGGAGACTCCGACACGTCACTCGAGTCTACCCTGACCGGCGAATACCCGACCGCAAACATACAGCGGGACGACCACCAGCTTGGTCAATGGGTCAAAGCGCTGCTGGACTACCTGAACGGCGAGCAGCCTCATCTCGATCTACCCATAGATGTACAGGCAACAGCTTTCCAGTGGCGCGTCTGGGAAACCCTACAGACCATCCCCTATGGAAGCACACGCTCGTACCGTGAAATTGCTCAGACCATAGGAAAACCCGGGGCCTCTCGCGCCGTCGCGCAAGCCTGCGCAACCAACCCCGTTGCGCTCATCATTCCCTGCCATCGCGTCGTGCGCGAAAACGGCGACTTCGGCGGCTACCGTTGGGGCAAAGAACGCAAGCAACGTCTCCTCGCCCAGGAAAAGAAGTCTGTTCCCATTGAGAGTCAATTTAGTGCAAAAAGCTGAACTTGGCCGTAGTAATAAAACATTGAACCTGTTACTATAGATTATATAGTATTGTGTCCCGATGTATATTGAATCACCTTAAACAAGAGTTTAACATGAGCGTCCTTCTCGCGCGAAGGAGAAAAGGAGAACATGATGGCATTTATCATCGTCTTGCTCATGGTCATTTTATTGGATATAGCAGCCACGCGTTGGGGTGCCGACAGCACCGACGGCATCAACAGCCTTGAATGGCTGCGAAGACAACAGTGGTATGGTTTTCATTAGCGTACTCGTAACCTCTTTAACAACCATGGAGGGAGCGGGCTAGTCCCGTGTCCCTCCTCTCTTTCTTTAGGAGGGCAAAAGTAGTGCAAAACCAGCAGGCTCATTCTGAAAAGGGGTATTTCCCGGCAATCTCTCTTTCTATACACTAGACTCATAGGTGTCGCATGAAAAATAGCTATCCAACAGAACCTTCTACCATCGCGCAAGAAAGCTCTTTGAGCCACGAATCCACAATTCATAAAGACACTACCCAGGAGCCTCAAGGCAACCGCTTCCTTATATTGCTCTCATTACTTGCCCTCTACTTCGTCTGGGGATCGACCTACCTTGCTATGCGCATCGCATTGCTCGGCTTTCCACCCTTTCTCATGGCAGCTATGCGCTTCTTGATAGCAGGAGGCCTTCTCTTTTTGATCCTGCGCTTGCGTGGTAACCCTGCTCCTACCAGGAAACAATGGCTTGGCGCGGCCATCATCGGTACACTGCTGCTGGCGGGAGGAAACGGAGGAGTCGCCTTTGCCGAGCAATGGGTGGCTACAGGACTGGCCGCGGTAGGCATAGCCGCCGTACCTCTCTGGACCGCCCTTTTCGCCGGTCTCTGGGGACGCTGGCCCACCCGCATCGAGTGGTTTGGCCTGGGATTGGGCTTCGTTGGCGTCATACTCTTGAACCTCGGCAATGGCGTCTGGGCCAATCCCCTGGGAGCAATAGCCCTGCTGCTTGCCCCCATCTGCTGGGCTTTAGGCTCGGCATGGAGCCAGCATATCTCCCTGCCCTCGGGACTCATGTCAAGTGCAGCTGAAATGCTGATCGGTGGCGGCGTGCTCGTAATCATGAGCTTTGGCTTCAGGGAGAGGGCCCCCAACCTGGCTGTCAGCCAATCGCTCTGGGCTATAGCCTACCTCGTCGTCTTCGGCTCCCTGGTGGCCTTCAGCGCCTACGGTTACCTGCTGCGGCATACACGCCCCGCGCTGGCCACCAGTTACGCCTACGTAAACCCTATGGTGGCAGTAGGACTCGGTGTCGTCTTAGCAAATGAGCGGCTCACCCCCCTGGAAATCGTGGCTATCCTCATAACCCTGACCGGTGTAGGGCTGGCCTCATTGGGTAACAATCGCAGAGGACGATGGGGTAGAATAATACATACACGGCCCAAACAAGAAAACCCGTCAACAAACGCATAAGAGAATCCCCCATCCTCCCGTATCCGTAGGGGCGGGGACGCTTGCGTCGCCCGCGTAGCCCGCTTCCCTTTGCAG
>CATPCK010000211.1 GCA_955652655.1 uncultured Ktedonobacteraceae bacterium
GCTCGCGTGCTTGCGCTTCTCGCGCTTCCCTCTCCTGTTGTTCTTTTGCCAGTCTCTCCTCCTCTTCCTTATCAAGCGTAGCCGGAGAGCCAGGGGATCCCGTCATGCCTGCCTTTAAAGAGAGATCCTTGGGATCGCCATAGTAGGGAGCATATTGCCAGAGCAGGTGTAGTTGCGTTCTAGCAGGTGAAAGTGCATTTTCCGCGATGAACTGCTGAGCATCTTTATAGTACTGTGCATAGTCCTGATTGGTATTTGCAAGCGAAAGCTGTCGTGTCGCCTGTGCGTCGTCAGGTTTCAATTTCAGCAGTGCCTCCCACATGCTGATTGCAAGTTCCCACTCACCGCTGGCACTCGCCTTCTTACCCTGGGTGCGTAAACACTGCTCCAGGTATTGGCTGGCCTTACTCCTATGAGGATGTAGTGCCAGCAATGCTTGCCAGAAACCTGCCGCTTGCCTCCATTTTTTCGCTTTTTGTGCCGACGGTGCATGGTTTCGAAAGTATTTGATGTGATTGGAACGAAGTTGCTTGAGCAGTTTTTCCAATTCAGAAGCGAGTATGCCATGGCGGAAATTTGGGTCGCGAACAAGTATCTGCTGCCAGAGGGCAGCGGTGAGTTCCAGGTTCCCGCGGTCAATAGCTGCTACGCCACTCCGATATATGGCATCAAGGTCTAGTTCTATTGATGGTGACTCGCGTCGAGAGGCAACCAGCGTAGCTGATGCAGATGACTGAAATGTAGTGGCGGGGCTTGCCCCCGCCATATCCCTCTCTACATTGTCCGTTTGTTTTGACTTCGATAATAGCTCATTCTCCACAGGGTTTAATGCAAACAGAAGATCCCTTAATCCTGGTTCGGTCTTTGTTCTGAAGCTAACTCGCTGTATATCTCGTAAGGTAATTGGAATATCCGAGCAGGTTTGATGTTCCAGAAGTAAGACACGCTTACCTGTGTTGAGGGCATAGTTGTATTCCATTTGTACGTAAGGGGAAGTAACAGATGCAGGTGAAAGTACAACGAGTACTACGTCGCATTGATCGATAGCATCTTTAAGGGCCTTCTTCCAGGACTGGCTATCTTCAATTTTACGACGATCAACCCAGGTGTCGAATTTACACGCCTTCAGATGAGCCTCAAGCTGATCTACGAAGCTGCTGTTCCTGCGTGAATAGCTGATGGAGATCGAAATAGGTGCGCCATGCATGGGACACCTCTTCATGGCAATGGGCAGGGAACGCGTACTTTTTGTCAGTCTACGGTAGAAGTAATCCCTTTGTCAATCATAATCTCTCAATATAGAGCTTGTCAAGCGGCCGAAGCGAGGAGTCTCTGTTTCTTATTTACGAGCCGCTTGCATGTGAGAAACAAAAACACAGTTGTAGTACAAGGGGAACCAGGCGTTTTGTCTGGTTCCCCTGTATGTAGGTATTTATTGACCGGCAGCAGCAGCGGCTTGTTGAGGACGCACAGTATAGCCGCTGATTTGCTCAAAAGCGTGTGCAGCTCGCAGCACGGTTGCCTCGTTCCATTTCTTGCCTATCAGCATCATGCCAACGGGTAGATCATTCGAAAGCCCGCAGGGAATCGTCATAGCGGGATGGCCTGTCACGTCAAATGGGCAGGTGTTCGCAATCATCTCTAAAGCCCTGGCAACTTTCTCTTCGCGCGGAGCGTCGACAGGCGGAATCCTGGTGGCTGTCATGGGCAGTGTTGGCATGACCAGCAGATCAACGGATTGCAAAGCATCATCGTAGGCTTTCGTGAGGGTGCGAGCCAGGTTTTGCGCCTTGGCATAGTAGCGTCCGTGATAGCGGTCCTGCATATACTGACCCAGCAGCACAACCAGCTTGACAGTATCGGAGAGATCGTCGGCCCGTGTGATGCGTCCACGCGCATAGCTGTCCAGCAGCGAGGTGCTATAGTGTCCTTTCCAGTTGGTGCCCATACTGTTGCCGCGTACCATGACCATGGTTGCGCCTTCCACCGCGATGCCATTCCAGATATGGATGCCGTCCCGATGCCAGGGAATAGAGATCGTGCTGACCCGGGCTCCCAATTCGGAGAAGCGCCGCGCCGAGGCTTCGACCAATGCGTCCACATCTTGCTCTGAAAGACCGGGCCAACCAAATCCCTCGGTCACGATCCCAATACGTAGTCCTTCTGTATCGTTAGCAAGGGCGCGGGTGTATGCCTCAACCTTGACATCTTTCTGGCGCGGATCAAGTCCATCTTCACCTGCAATTGCTTCGAGAAGGAGTGCAACGTCAGCAGTCGTGGCGGCAATTGGTCCGGTGTGGTCGAGCGTGAGTTCGATGGGGAATACGCCGGTATACGGAACGAGACCATAGGTTGGTTTGAGGCCGTAGGCTCCGCACCAGGCGCTCGGTATGCGAATCGAACCACCCTGGTCTCCACCGATCGCCATATCGCATTCACCTGTCACGACGAGCGCTGCACTGCCACTGGATGAACCTCCTGCCGAGCGGGTATGATCGTGTGGATTGAGGACGGGGCCGCTATCGGAAGTGTGGCTACCGCCGGAGAAGCAGAGGTGTTCGCACACAGCCTTTCCAACAATTTCGCCACCCGCATCCAAAATGCGGGTGACAATGGTGGCATCAAACTCCGGTACGTACCCTTCTAGCACCGAAGTGCCATTCATCATCGGCACGCCTGCGACACATACATTGTCCTTGATAGCGATGCGCTTCCCCGCGAGGATGCCGGTCGAGGCACCTTTGATGGTGCATTTTTGATACCAGGCGTTCAGCGGGTTTTCCTCAGCGCTGGGGCGATAGCCGCCGGCACGTGGATAGCGGACAGTCAGCGTTGGCTCGGTAAGCTGGTCGATGCGTCGATACGACTCAAGAACGGCACTCATCAAACCAGTAAATGACTCGAGGTCTGTATCACTAAGATGCAAGCCGTAGGTCTGCGCGATTTCACGCAATTGCTCGATGGTAGGTTTCGCTGGCATTTGATACTCCTTTCCCGTCGCGATGCTAAAGATGACGATTCGACTCTGCTGGTTACTATGTCCACTACTCGAAGCTATGCCCGATGAAAAACTGGAGATCTTCGGCCCTGCAAGTGCGTGCCTCTCTATACCTGGCACTCTGGGAATAGTACAGGCATAGCAAGATGGCCTTAGAAAAAGGTATACCATAAAATAACAGGGCTGTATAGTGCTCAAAAAAAGGCTATATGCCCCAGGAGCGGAAATCCAGCCTTGCCCTGCCAAACTCCAGCGCCGCCGCGATCAGTTGGCGTCCCGTCGTAATCAGCAGAGGCATGAGCAAGTAGGCGCCGACAAAGAGGCTGTAGAGCAGGTAGAGCAACTGCTTGTGATTGAGCGGTTGGTAGACCACGAAAGGGTGCCACAGGACGCTGAACTCGGGCGTATAGTAGCATAGGGGCGTCTCTAGATAAGCGTTGTTGCCCAGACAGGTATTCCACAAAGCCTGGTCGCCGTAGACCGCTCCATCGATGCCGACCCAGACGGAAAGGCACAGCACCAGGACGGTCACGATGTTCACCAGCAGCGAGGTATCGCGCCTTTGCAGACGCACGGCGAGCGCGAAAGAGGCCGGTATCGACGCAATGAGCAGAAAGCGCGGTCCCCAGAACCAGCCACCGTGCCAGGCCCACCAGGATGAGTAGACCAGCAGTAGACCAATGAGAAAGCTCATCCACAGAGTGTAGATCGCGAACAGATCCACGTTTGTCGCTTTCTGAACTTTACGTAGGGTCTTGCGAATGGGGAGCAGCAAGCCAGGAGCGAAAAAAAAGATGCCCTTGCCGAAGGAGAAGAGCAACGAAATAAGTCCGAAGAAAAAGGGATTACTGAAGCCTGGCCTGCCGGAGTAGGGCATGATGGTGCGCACCCCATAATCGTCTGCGTAGCCGATTCCGAACGGGCTACCGCGCCGGATCCAGGATTCGAGTACGATGAGTGTCATCGTGACGATGACCGCCAGAGCGAAGCGCAAGCGCCTGGTCTCGAGTATGTGTTTGGCATCCAATAGGATCAGGCCGAGGAGCGTTGCCGGGGTATTGACCACGCCCAGAATAATTGCGCACCAGCCCGCCAACTCGGGGCCGACAACGATTGCGACACAGCCGACGGCAACGAAGATGGCGGTGAACACCTCACCATAGTAGAACAAAAGATGGTAGGAGAACATTGAGGCCACAACGAGAAGCAGGAAAAACTTACGCAACAGGCCGCGAGCGATGCGATCCTTCAGCAGCCAGTAGGTAGCGAGCAGACCCGCGCCAAAGACGAAGACGTTATAACGCGAGATCCACCAGAAGGGCGTTTGATAGATCTTGCCCAGGTACCAGAAGGGGATTGAGAAGAACGGACCAACCATCGAATACTTGATGTCGGGTATCTTACCCTGGGTCAGCATTGCTGACAAAGCGGTGAACCTGACCCAGCCATCGCCGCCGGTATTATGCGGCAAAAGGAGCAGAATTCCCAGCAGGCCCAATACAATCAGGGCCGTCTCAAACCAGGCAATGAACGTTGCGTAGCGTTCTCTCCCTTTCTCACCGGGTTGATGCGTGTTTGTTGCAGCTTCAACATACTCTTTGACCATGAAGATATCCCTTCCATCTCACGAGGCGCGTACTACATACAATGCTGTACTTTCCATTGGCTGTCTTCAAGGGGACATACCGACCGCTCAGGTTCCTGTGCGTTATGAGATGCAATGGTCCGTACATTGGCATATCCTGTGTTGATATCGAATACTGTACACTCAACGCCGCGGTGTGAGGAGCGACACTCCCTTTCGGCAGATCAAAGGCCACCAGCAGGCGATCTCCTGTGCGCATCGCATTGAAGGTGCAGGTCGTTGCTATCGCCTGGTCCTTCCCTCCCCCCAGCTCGACCCACACCCGGTAGTGATGGGTGGTTTCATAGGCGGGTGCCAACGAGCGCAGCCAGTTCCAGCGTGAGATCACCCTGGACACGCCATCAAAAGAGAAACGCTGCGTTTGTATACTCTCAAGCTGCATATCCTGTCCAAAGACCACTTGTGGTGGTACCTTCCTCATAGGAGTCGAAAGTTCAAAGATGCCGAACGGACTTCCTCCCAGCATAGGGGGTTGTTCAACTGACCGAGCAAAAGCATAATGGTTCAGGAGTGTGTAGGTGAGGTCAGCATAAGGCGGCGTCAGCAGCAGGGCCGGGCCGTCTGCCGGATTGGGAAGCACGAGACAGCGATCGCTATCAAAGACTGTGACCGGCGTGTGCAGTTGGCCCGAGAAGAAGTACATAGCCTGCCCGGTCGGGAAATCCGCGGCCACGTATACACGGCTGACGTGACGCTGCTGTGCCAGGCGGTCGAGTTCAGAGAAGGCATACTGGATCGAATGGAAGTCCGAGAAGTAGATATCGAGGCCTGCACTGTTGAAACGCCCACGGACGTCATCAAGCACCAGTGCTGTGCCTCCCACGGTTTGCAGCAGCAGCATGAGCACGGTGAAACTGTACAGCAGGCCGCGTGCGTAGGGGCCCGATTTATCGCGCCCCTCGGAGCGGCTGAACCATTCGCGCAGCTTCTCAAGAAAGATCGCGACCAGGATGAAGGGTCCTGGAATGATCACCAGCAGGTAATGGGTGAAGATCGGCAGCGTGTGCCGGACCATGACGAGCGGTGGAAGCAGTTGCCAGGCACACAGCAACAGCAGGCCAGCAGCTGCTGGAGGAGGCATCAAGCCAAGCCAGCGTCGCCACCTTGCCGCTTCTGGAGTACTCATCTCAGGTGCCTGGCCATCCCCGACCACCTTGACGCCACGCGCAGTTCGCAGGGATCTCCTCCACCAGTACAGGGAGAGGGCCAGTGCCGTGACGAGGCCTGCGATGACACAATACAGGAGGACAGTCGCCAACCAGGACAGCGGAGTTGAGAACCTATGTATAAGCGAGCTACTTGTGTAAGACACCTGGTGCGGATCGTGGGATCCGAGGAAGGTGAGGTAGATATTCCAGGATGCATTATCGATGCAGGCATTGGTGTGCTGGCAGGTCTGGGTAAGTAGGATGGAGCGGATGATCGCGAGGTCACCGAAATTCGTCACCAGCTCCCACAACACATAGGGAAAGAAGACGACTAGCAGGGCGAGACAGGAATAGCCCAGGTCGCGCCAGCGCAGTGTCTCGGGTGCGAAAAGCAGCGCCATCAAA
>CATPCK010000212.1 GCA_955652655.1 uncultured Ktedonobacteraceae bacterium
GCGCTCGAGGAGAGTTCCGCTTACCCCCATAGCCAGGTACGGGTCGTGCCTACTTTTCTTGGAGCGCACGTGGTTCCTCCAGAGTACCGGGACCGCCGCGCTGACTATGTCGAGCTGATTATTGATGAGATGCTGCCCTCGTTTGTGGGCCTGGCGCGTTTCTGTGATGTCTTCTGCGAGCTCGAAGCTTTTTCAAACGAGGAGTGCAGGCGCATCCTGACGAAGGCAAAAGCGCTGGGTTATCAACTTAAAATACACGCAGACCAGTTGAGCCCATCTGGTGGAGCTGCGTTAGCGGCTGAACTAGGGGCTGTTTCGGCAGATCACCTTGATTACGCCAGCGACGCCGACGTGGATGCTTTACGTGATGCCGGTGTGGTGGCAACGCTGCTGCCCGGCTGCTCTTTTACTTTGCGCAGCCCATATCTCCCGGCACGGCGTTTGCTGGACCGCGGTCTGCATGTAGCCCTGGCGACGGACTTTAACCCGGGGACGTCATACTGTGAAAATATGCAGATGATCCTGGAGCTAGCCATGTCCTCGATGGGTATGTCGCTCGAAGAGGCGCTGACGGCGGCAACGATCAATGGAGCTCGCGCGCTGGCGCTTGAGGATCAAATTGGAAGTCTTGAAGTGGGCAAGCGCTGTGAGCTGGCCTTGTGGTCCATCAAAAACTACTATGAAATTGGTTATCATTTTGGGACCAATTTGATCCAGTCGGTACTGGTACTGCGCTAATGTTTCACATGAAACATTGTCTCCATTCAGACTGAGGATATTTCGCATGGGCCAAACTCTGGAGAGAGAAAACCAGTTTGTGGTTGATGTATTGACCACGCTGAGGCAGGAACATTTCAGCCCTCTCGGCTGGTGGCGTTTTCTTGGACGCTCGTGGGAGATGTCGTGCAGGACGGCGCATGACAATCCAGGACTGAAACGTTCGTGGGCACTGGTTACAGTTTTTATGGGCGTACTTGCCGTCGCAATACTTCTGGCCAATTTCTTTTTCGAAGGACCTGGGAGGACATTCTATATCCTGCCAGGTTTGGTGTTTTGTGTGGTCTGGCAGCAGAGCGACATGTTCTGGCATCTTGGTCTGAATAGGTCAGGGCAGTCAGGTATACTGCTACCAACGGTGGGTAAGGCTAATACACTGACATGGCTGCGAGGATTGGGAGCCTCGTATCTCCTTGCCAGAATTATTGGCGGGATCGGTACGCCGTCGGAGCTGGTGTTGATGGTTTTTCTCGGCGGAGTGGCGACGGATATCCTTGATGGGCAGGTGGCACGGCTCACGAAGACACAAAGTAAGCTAGGACAGATTGGTGATGGCGAGGCGGATTTTTGCTTGTACCTGGCTTTGTCTATTATCTTGATGCAGAATAACGCTCTTCCCCTCTGGTTGGGATTGGCCATGCTGCTGCGCTACTGTGTACCGCTGGTCGCTGCCCTTACCAGCTATTTTCTTTTTGCCCAGCCGGTGCGCTTTGGCTCAACAATCTGGGGAAAGTACGCGGGGCTGGCGCAGTGCCTCTATTTCCTGGTCTTGCTGGCCCCGCCTCAGTTCGCGCCTGTTGTACGGGTTGTCAATCTGCCTTTGCTTCTTGTTACTCTGACCCTGCTGTTTGTGGCTCCACTGGCGCAATTTGTGGAGAATGTACGAGAAAGTAAAGGGTAAAGTTATGCGCGGGGTACAGGCCGACCGTTGCGTGTGAAGAGTTCACGCCAATCTTTTTCCTGTAGCTCTACATCGAATTTTTTGGCGGCGGCTGTAATGCGCTTCCATGCTTCGTCCCGCTCTTTGTTCGTTACGTTTTCTACCTGGTCAAAGCGGGCTATTGCTTCCTGTACGTGTCGCGCATCTATGAGGTAGGGGATTCGGAAAGAGAGCTACCGTTTTTGTAGGGGCGGGAGAGGTGCTCTCAAGGGTAGGTATTTTATGGTGTCGCCTCGGTGGCGGCTTCGGACCCGTAGGGGCGGGGGGGGCTGGGATGAAGGGTGGGGACGCTTGCGTCGCCCTCGTCCTGGTCCTGTGCGCGTCTTCCCCCTTCTCCCTGGGCGACGCAAGCGTCCCCGCTCCACATCCACACCACTCCCGCCCCTACAGGTACGCCTTCTCTTCCCCTCAAATAACCTACCCCTGAAAGCACCGCTCCCGCCCCTACGAATACCGCTACCAATTGTTCTATTTCCACCTCCTTAGGTTGATGCCTCTTGGGCGACCCTTGCGGTCACCTTGCCCATGCTCACCCTGGTAAGCTTTTACCCTTCCAACCTCCATGCTCAGAACACCACTCATGACCTCTTACGAGCAACGAATCCATCTCGGCTCAATATCCTCCACCGGCCGATCAAACAAACCCTCCTGGCCATCCAGCCGGAACAACTGCTCGAAATCCTCTGCGGAAAAAGCTTTGCGCAGCCTCCCCGCGTAAGACGTGACCAGCACCTGTAAATAATGATCCACGTCATAGTCCCGCCGGTTGCCCACCTCTTCCCGCTGAGAGGACGCGCCATGTTCATCCTGGACAACCTCGCTTGCTATGCCGCCAGCCATCGCTGCAGCTTCCCGCTCTCCGCCATTCGCCCCTGCCTCAGCCTCCCAATCGTTGCCAATCGAGGCCTCGTCCGTCTCTTCCGGCAGCCACACATACTGCTTGTTCCTCGCACGATAATAGCGCACCCGTTCTCCTGGAAACCAGCGCGTACGCCCGGCGGAGAGCAACGCTTCGTACTGCGCTTCTGGATGCCCGGCGCGAGAAACCATATAGGCTTCCGGCGTCTTGCTGAGGCGCACTTTCGCTCCCAGTTCCGACGCTGGCAACGTACGATTGCGCAGGGCTTCAACCGTCTCAAGATAGGCCCTGCGCAGCCCAACGATATCATTAGTCATAACACTAAGCAGCGCCTTGCGCAGAAAACGCTCCCCGAACGGCTCTGCCCTGCTGGAGCGCAGTGCCACCCCGCGCACGATCAACTGCCCACCATACGTCAGCAGGGCATAATTCTTCACTTCGTGACTGAACATGGCTTTATAGCGTCCCTCGTATTCCAGCCGGATCCCCTCCGGCAGTTCAGCCGC
>CATPCK010000213.1 GCA_955652655.1 uncultured Ktedonobacteraceae bacterium
GGAGCCGGGATGCCTCGGCGGGCATAATACGCTTCTAATGCAGCGCCGATTTTGCCGTGCAAGACGCTGGCGCGCTGAACTGACACCTGGCTGCTCAAAACCTCCTGTACAATACTTTGACAAAAGAGGTAGGTAGTAGAGGGAGTATGCCGGGTTACGCCCTCATCATCCGCGAAATCATCCTCACGCTTTTCAGAAGACGTATGGCGCGACGAAGGAGTAATAATCAAAGCCTGTTCCGCCTCACTTATCCGTGCCTGTACCCGGTGTTCACTTTCACCAGTTACCGACACCAGGGCGGGCAGTGGGAACGAACGGCCAAAGAGAGACGCGATACGTACCACTTCCAGGCAAGCTTTGCTCACTGTCCCCAGTCGCTCCACGACGGCCAGGGCAATGCTTGTGGGTAACTCTGTTGCGTCGGCCCTCGTCACGTCCCAAACACCGTTGCGTTGCTCAAGCTGGCCGTTCATAGTGAGCATGCGCACCAGTTCTTCCAGGAAAAAGGGATTGCCGCCAGCGCGCTCCAATAGCGCTTCCGCGCCCGCGATGGTGCCGGGGAGCAATGCCCGCAGGTGTTGTTCTGCGCCCTCCATGCCGAGAGGCTGCACCGGGAGAAATAGCAGCAGGCCCTGGCGCATAAGCTCACTGAGTACCTGCATCGTTGCGGCTGCCTGCCGTTGCGTTTCGATGCTATCGCCGTCACCATCACCGGTTGGGCGCGCCGCAGGACGAGTCACCCCGACCAGCGCGACCCGACTGCCGCGCAAACGCACCGTCAGGTACATGGTCAGTTCCAGGCTGGCGCTGTCTGCCCATTGCAAGTTGTCAATGCTCAACATGACGGGATATTCCGCCGCCATGCGTTCCAGCAAGGTTGCTATGGCATCGAGAAGACGAAATTTTTCCTGGTCGGGAGTAAGCGGTTCTGATGTGATAGTTAACTTCAAGATGTGCGGCAATTCGGGAAAAAGACGCGCCAGCGCAGCTACCATAGGGGGGCCAACCAGCGAGATGGACACACCAGCGTCCGGGTCATCGTCACCCGGCGACCTGTCCGATGCGATGGTATCCAGCCCGACCAGGTAGCGCAGCGTCTTTAGCGAACTTGCGCGTATGATGGGTCGCAAGGCCTCGGTGAATGGCATATAGGGGAATGACCTGCTGATATCATAGGCGCGACCCTCGAGCAGGTGGAACCCTCTTTTTTCGGCTTCCTGGCACATTTCCGCGAGCAGGCGCGTTTTCCCTACGCCTGTTTCGCCGCTCATTATCAATGCGCGCGCCCCGTACGCTCGCTGAAGCGCAACAGTATCGAGCAAGTTGCATAGAAGCTGCATCTCGCCCTCACGCCCAACCAGGGGAAGAGGTCGAGAGATCAGCTCGATGCCGGAGAGTGGATCAGCAAACGGTGCCTGCATACTAACGTTCTGTCGCTTTCTTGCCTATTCCTGCGCCTGATCCATGACACGGCGCGCCGCTCGTTTCGCCATACGCGGCACAATATCATGATAGATGAATAGTCCATAATAGACCAGCAAGAACGGCACATCAAATAGAAAGTAAATCCAGAACGTGCTGGATGCGCCTAACCATAACAGGTGGTAGAGCAGCGCGAACGCCACCAGCGTGCCATAAACCACCGCGACAAGCGCCAGGGGTCGCACACGCGCCCATTCTCGTTCCGTCGCAAGCCAGAAAGCCCCGGCTGCGTTGCCCAGAATAATCGCCCCAATGAAGCGGTCCAGTATGACGGGAATACTGGTAGGCCAGAGCGGTGGGTGAAGTTCCGGCAGAAAGAAAAAACCGAGTCCAACAACGAGATTAACCAGTCCCGCGAGAAATGACAAAGCCCGTTCGGGCGGGCTAAAAACTTCATGTTTGCTCATCTGGCTGCCCCTTTCCTTAATCGTCCGACCAATCGATTATACACCACTCTGGCAGCAGAAGTAAGTCGGTAGTAACGTGGATATTTTGAATACGAGTTCCTAATGACGCTGCAAACTCCTGCAATGCTTGGGGATCGTGGCTCCTGGTGTGCGTGGATCTTCTCCCAACTTTGGGCGTAAACGATTCTCCCACCGGAGTTCCCATCGTGCCATCTGGGCTCGCCATGACCTGCTTCACCTGGACCTTAGCTCACAATCAAGCGCGAGCGTCTGAAACTCACCAGCGAGACTCCCAGCAAGATCGCATCCAGCACGGCAAGCACCGCCATGACAAGGAGCAAAAACTGCGAATAGGTTAACGACGCGACAAAATTTGCAGGCAATGCTTGCAAGGCAGAAATACCTCCAAACACCAGCACGAATGTGCCTATACCCAAGATTTGTTGCGCTTGCCGTACGGTAGATGTCCGCAGCGATACCAGCACTCCGGCACTTGCTCCCAGTATACAGGTCAGGAGACTCAAAGCAAGAGCTTCAAGTACCAGGTCTAAAGGATGATAGAACATCCACCCACCACCGTTCCCCTTGAACAGGTTGATCAGAATCAGGCCGAGCAGAAGGCCACCGAGAGCCATTCCCCAGGCATATCCCACGGTCACAACAACCTTCCCCAGCAGAATCGCTCGATCGGATATGCGGCTGGCCAGCAAGGTTTCTAGCGTATGTCGCTCACGCTCCCCAGCGATGGCATCGCCAATAAAGCTAATGATTACAGAAAATGGAATCCAGAGAATCACAAACAGCTCAATAGGCGAGAGTGCTAGCCACTGAAGCCCGAACTGCAATGGGAGGTAGATGCCCATGATACCGATCAAGAGCAAGGGGCGTATCGATGCCTTCCACCCGCCCTGGAAGAGTAGGTCCTTCGATTCTTTCCACATCATGGTCAAGATGTCGCTCATTTGCTTTCTTCCTCCATCAGTGTCATGAACACGTCTTCCAGGCTGGCCTTGCCCCGGCGCACTTCCTCCACCTCTGCGCCTGCTTGCACCAGCAAACGCACGAGCGGACCCATCTTGCTCTCGCCGCGCAGTTCCAGGAGGAGATGGCTGTTGTGCAATTCGGCATGGGCGACCTCTGGCCGTTCTCGGAGCGTGGCCAGCA
>CATPCK010000214.1 GCA_955652655.1 uncultured Ktedonobacteraceae bacterium
CGCTAACTGAGCACTCTGCTTCACAACTGCCCGCTTCGCTTCCGCCTCTCGCATCATCTCGCCTAGCGCGAACAACATATAGCCCAGGATACCGAGAAGCGAGACGACTATCATGACGCCGCCTATTGTGACATCATTGACCGTCGAAGCTATCCAGTGCGACCCCGATGGTTGCGTCGTCATCACGAAAGGCGAGATGGTCAACCAGATGCCAGTGAGGAAGAACAGGAACAACACATAGCTCCCTGGCGGAATAAGCCGCCTCAACGCATCCCCCATACTCATTGTGCTTCCCTCCTGTTCAAAACCGTTTGGGACTGGTCGTTGAGTTGATCGCCACCTCCCTGGCGGCGCGCTGTGAGATCAGCCGCGAGCGCCGCAGCCAGCGTTGCCAGCGTCTTATCGAGATCACTTTGACTCGCGGCTGCGGCTTGCGGTGCCGCTGACTGGTACTGAGCTGAAGCTTGTTGCTGAACCTTTGGTTGGGCAACCACAACCCCCGCCGCCGCTAAGGAGCGGATGAGTGACATGAAAAAGAAGGTAAAGGCGATCAAGGCAACGACAGCAACGGGGATGCCCGTCGCAAAGTCATTGGTTGTCTGGCTCACCCAGCTAGCGTTATAGGGTTGGTAACCGAGCGCGAATGGAGCCAGGATCAACCATCCTCCGGCCAGGAAGATGATGAGACTTGCTGCCATTCCGCAAACGTATTTGCCAATGGATGGTCGCGTTGTTTGCATACATTAAACCTCTATATTTCTAGGAGCATATGCCCATCGTGCGTGTGCTCATTATCCAATGAAGCCGCTTGTTGCTACCGTATCGCTTGCTTCAGAGCCAGTTCCCTCTGAAGTTCCATGTGCTGCTCCATTACCGATAGAGGAGGACAGGAGTGTAATGGCCAGTGGTTCAATGATATCCTGGGCCACGGCTTTGCCTCGCTGCTCGTCGCTCCATTCATGTGGGTAGCGTCCATTCACGGTATTGGAAAGCGTTTCCAGTATCTGTGGGTCAGCATCAGGCTTCTGTGCTTCACGAGCGACAAGCGCCAGCGTCAGGCCAAGCAAGGCTCGGCTGCGATTCGTTCCCGGCGTGGCTGCCTCAGCGACTGGAGCTGCGTGGCTTTTACGCAGAGGAATCTCGCGCAGGAAGAAAGCCGAGAACAAACCCAGCAGCATGATGACGAAGCCCAGGAAAAAGACGCTGGTGATGGCTGTTGAAAGACTCAACCTGATAGCCTCGATGAGTTGCCGGAAAATGACCAGGCCCTGGGGGCCAAGAGCCGCAAAGCTATGCTGAATCTTCGCCACTACATCTGGAGCCAGGAGCAATTGCGGATTTTGTAACTGTGCCAGTTTATCTGCCGGAACTAAACGCTTCAGAATCGCTGGCATGTTACTCTGAAGCGCGCTTTGAAAGGTGTTCGTCATGATCGCGCCCATCACAGCTACGCCCATCGTCGAGCCGATTGAGCGGAAGAAGGTGATACTGGCTGTTACCTCTCCAAGCTGTCTGTACGGAAAGGCATTCTGGACGACGATCGTGAAGAGGCTCATCATCACACCAATACCCAGGCCGGTAATGATCATGTCGCGCACGACTTCTCCCTCCGAAGTTGAAGCAGTCATGCGTGAGAGCAGGAACATACCGACCGCTGCGACAATGAAGCCGAGGATCGCCAGAATTTTGTAGTGACCCGTGCGAGAGAGGAGCTGTCCTCCAACAATACTACTGATGATGAACCCGATCATCAACGGGGTCAGCACAACGCCAGAATTGGTGGCACTATTGCCGAGCACGCCCTGGACGAAGAGGGGTAGGTACAGGATTGCCCCGAACATCCCGGCGCTGACCAGGAACGTCGCGATGACCGAGACCAGGAAGATGCTGTTTTTGAACAGCCGGGGACTGATGATCGGCTCGGGAGCACGAAGCTCAAGCAAGAAGAATATGATTAACATCACCGCAGAAAAGATGAACAGGCCAACGATCTGCCAGGAGCCCCAGTCGTATTGTGTGCCAGCCCATGAGAAAGCCAGCAGCAGGGGAACCGTGCCTGCAATCAGGGCAACTGAGCCGAGGTAATCAATAATATGCCTGCGCCGGGTGACGAGTTTCGGCAGCACAAGACCGGCCGTCAGGATGGCGATAACGCCCACAGGCATGTTCACATAGAAGACCCAGCGCCAGCCCCAGTTATCGGTAATCCATCCGCCCAGGGCTGGCCCAATAATCGAGGAAAAACCAAAAACGGCCACGAACAGGCCTTGCCATTTACCGCGTTCCGAAGGCGGAAAGATATCGCCGATGATTGCCAGCGCAATAGGCATCATCCCCCCGGCTCCCAATCCCTGGATGCCCCGGTAAATGATTAACTGGGTCATATTTTGGCTTGTTCCTGCCAGAGCTGAGCCGATCAGGAAGACGATCATGCCACCGATGAAGAATACTCGCCTGCCATAGATGTCTGAGAGCTTGCCGTAAATCGGGACTGTGACCGTCGAAGCGAGTAAGTAGGCGGTGACGACCCAGGCATAGTGTTCAAGACCACCCAGATCGGCGACAATACGGGGTAAGGCTGTGCCAACGATCGTCTGGTCTAACGAAGCCAGCAGCATGCCGAGCATTACTCCAATCAGAATCGAGACGAGTCGTCCTCGACTGACGGTTGCACTTAGTGCTTGATATTCCTGGGTGGCGACCGTCGCTGACTCTACTTGTGTTTGTGCCATCAGATTACGTTCCTCCATTGTCTAAGGATTTCAGCTGTTTGAGAGTAATGATCATATCAAGCCATCTACTCCAGGCTCCCGTTCTACGAGCCTGTTGAGTGCCTGCAGACCTTGCAAGAGTGCCGCCAGGTCGTCCTCGTCCAACTTCTGAATCAACCTTTGCAGTTGTAATGGATGATTGAGAAGTCGAGCGTACAGGTCTTCACCTTTAGGGGTAAGCTGTGCCAGTGTGCGGCGCCGGTCTTCGGCATCCTCTGTGCGTTCTGCCAGGCCAGCTTGCACCAGCCGGTCAACAAGGTGTCCCCCTGTCGACAAACCGACACCCAACCTCTGGGCGATATGTCCGATTATCAGCGGACCCTCTTCAGCAAGGATAAGGAGTGTTCTCAGCTGAGCTATAGTTAGATCAATTTCCATCCAAACCGTTCCTGAGGCCGCTTTTAGCGCACGCCCCAGTGTCCGGTACTGTGCCACAACCTCCTGCTCAAGTTCTTCGCGCGTCTGGACCACAGTCTATCTCCTGAGATGCTAAG
>CATPCK010000215.1 GCA_955652655.1 uncultured Ktedonobacteraceae bacterium
AGATGGCGCTGCGCAATATTGGGCGACGGCGCACACGCACGACCACCACGGCGGTAGCCCTGTTTGTCGGGATCTTTACCATCGGACTGGTGGTAGCCCTGGGGCAGGATTTGCAGGCGCAGCTCGGTACAATTCCGGGTCTCTCAAAGTCCCGCCAGGATGCGTTTACGCAGACGATACCGCTTGCTATCAATGGCAAGCCCCTGCAGCAGGTACTGCCGGCGGGTCAGCATCACCAGGAGGCTCTTGGTTTCCTGAATTCTATGGAGGGATACAACCTGGCTTCTTCACTGCCGGCATCGAAGATTACAGAGGGTCGCAACCTGAACGCAAGTGACGCTCACTCAAATAATGTGGTGATTATCGACCAGCTGACCAGCTCAGGCTCACTCCAGATGAACCTGAAGCCGGGCGATACGATCACCTTTGCCAGTATCGATGGTAGAACGCAAAAAACAGTCACGATTGTCGGTGTGTACACTGGTGCCGTCAGTGTCGACCACGTAGGTCTTGTGCTGGCCGCCAACGGGATCGTGAATGCGCTCAGCCCGGCGAAAACCGGCGCGGCCACTGTCACGTATATGAAGATCGATGCTGCGCAGGTCAATCGCGCCCTGGACGTCATCGGCCGGCTCGCCCCGAATGCGACGGTGCAGAACGTGGCCGATATTATGGCCTCCTTCGCGCAGCAGCTCAATAGTTTTCTGGCTATACTCGTGGCAATCGCTTCGCTCTCGATGATTGCTGGTGTGATCATCATCGCCAACTCAGTCGCCCTGGCAATGCTGGAACGGAGACGAGAACTGGGTATCCTCAAATCGGTCGGCTATACCAGTGGCACCGTCTTGAGAGAGGTACTGATTGAGAACGGTATCGTCGGCGCAGTCAGTGCGTTCATTGCTATGCTGCTGGCGGCTGGCGGGGTCATACTGCTTGGGCAACTGTTGTTCAACCTCACCCTGAGCATATCGTCCTTGATCGTCATCGGCCTGGTGGGGGGTTCGGCCCTGCTAGCGATGGCTACGGCGGCCCTCGTCGCCTGGGGAGCGGTCCGTGTCCGCCCGCTGGAAGTTCTGCGTTACGAGTGAACACGCGGGGTTGTTGGGACTGGGTGTTGCTTGCCCGCATCCCAATAGGCGTCAAGCGAAAGGTACAGACGATAGCGAGAGGGCGTGGTGAGGAACCAGGGCGACCGCAAGGGCTTTCACGGGGAGGTTTGTTATCATGACGCTTCCCTCCTCGTTTCAAAAAACCTCCCCGTGAAAGCTCCACTTCCGCCCCTACGGATAGGGGCTAACTCTTTCGTTATAGATTTCTAGCCAGCTTACACGGACATTCATGAGAAAATGGATTGAGATGCTTGAAGAGCGGGAGCCAAGGTGGTAGAATGGGCGAACGAAGGGCAAGAAAGCCTGGGAAGAGAAGAAAAAGGAGACCGCGTCCATGATCGATACTTCGGACCAGCTCCCGGTACCCCAACGCATCCCAAGTGGTATTACGGGATTGGATCGCATCCTGCACGGTGGCTTCCTCAAAGGTGGTAGCTATCTCATCATGGGACCGCCTGGAGCAGGCAAGACCATCCTGGGCAACCAGCTCTGTTTCAATCATGTCGCTGCCGGGGGTCGTGCGATCTATCTCACGTTGCTAGCCGAGACTAACAGCCGGATGTTCGCCCATATCCAAACCTTCAGCTATTTTACGCTCACGCCCATTGCAGACACCCTCTCCTACCTCAGTGGCTACTCCGTACTGGAGCAGGAAGGGCTGGAGGGGCTTACGGCCCTCCTACGCTCGGAGATGCGTAGCCGTCGTGCCACACTCCTGGTCATCGACGGGATCGTGACCGCTGCGCAAGCTGCTCCAACCGTCCATGAATGGAAGAAGTTCCTGTATGACTTGAACGTAGCGGCCGAAATTCTTGGATGTGCCACGTTTTTGCTCATGCAGTTTGAGGAGGGGCCTGCTTCCCAACCTGAACAAACAATGGTCGATGGGTTGATCGAACTCAAAATAAGGTCGATGGACATGCGCTCTGTCCGCGAGCTGCAGGTGCGCAAGTTCCGTGGCAGCGCTTTCCTGGAAGGAGGGCACAACTTTGCCATCACCCAGGAAGGGCTTGTCGTCCACCCGCGTGCGGAGGCAGTGCTTGCCGTCTCACCAGCCGAACTGCCCAAACCTCTTGCAAGCATGGAGCAACCGACGCGTATGGGGGTAGGGGTTACTCAACTGGATGAGATGCTGCGTGGCGGATTACCCTCCAGCTCGCTGACATTGCTCCTGGGCTCATCGGGGACAGGAAAAACCCTGCTTGGCTGCCATTTCCTCGCGCAAGGGATAGCACAGGGACAAAAAGCGCTCTACTTTGGCTTTAATGAGACACCCGCACAACTGATGCGCAAGATGACCCGCTTCAAGCTGGATGCAAGTCGCTTCGTAGCGGCTGGGCAGCTCGAGTTGCTCTGGCAACCACCTGTCCAGGACTTTCTTGATGTGCTGGCCGAGCGCCTGCTGAACGCCATCCAACGCCTGGGGGTGAAGTGCCTCTTCATTGATGGAATCGGCGGTTTTCAAAGGACTGTGGCCTCAACTGATCGGCTCGATCTCTTCCTCACGGCCCTCTTCACGGCGCTGCGCACGCTTGATGTCACGACGGTCTGCTCGGTGGAATTGCCTGACCTCTTCAGTCCCACGGTTACACTCCCTCAGACGATTAGTGGAACGACGGCAATGGTCGAAAACATCCTTCTGCTGCGTCATGTCGAGTTGCACTCACAACTCTACCGGCTCATCTCTATCATGAAGATGCGGGAGAGCGGCTATGATCCAGCAATTCGCGAGTTCCGGATTACCGATCATGGCATCGAGGTGGCCTCCACCTTTGCCAGTGCTGAGGCCATCCTGACGGGTATTGCTCGCTTCTCTACCGTCACTCCTGGAGTCCCACCAGCGTTTGGAACGAGTGGGGCGCCTTCGCAAGGCCAACAGCTATGACAACCCACGGGATGCGCAACGAGATTGCAGAGTGTGACTTTTACCATTATATGGGGAGGATATCAAATTGCCTGCCACACCTGCACATTGCCACTCTTGCTTGAGGAGGCGAGGCGCTTGCCGTCTGGCGACCAGGCCAGGGCATGTACAGAGCCATGATCGCCACGATAAATGTAGATCGTATCTCCAGTGGCAGTATTCCACATCCGTACGCAATTATCCATCCCATCACTGTTGCCATCCCCAGACCCAGAAGCGATATGTTTCCCATCAGGAGACCATGCTATGACATGCACCCCACTTGAATGACCTTGATAAGTGAAGACGTGGTTCTTAGCGGTCCGAGTGGCATCCCATACCTGCACAGTCTGATCATAGCCTGCAGAAGCAATGCGTTTACTATCGGGTGACCACGCTACTGCATTCACTCTATCGCTATGCCCATGGTAGGCGTTCAAGGTCAAGAAGTTGCGCCATTGGGGCAGCACTGATGGGTGCGCTGCATCCCACACCTGCACGGTCTGATCGTCGCCTGCCGAAGCGATGCGCATCCCATCGGGTGAACATGCTACTGCACGCAGCCAATTCGAATGGCCGCGATAGGTGAAAATGCGTTTTCCAGTCGTAGCATCCCAGATGTGCACTGTCTTATCAGCGCTTGCTGAAGCAATACGCGTGCCATCAGGCGACCATGCTACGGCGTTGACCCAGTCAGAATGGCCCGTGTAGGTGAGGATTTTGTGCCCATCGTTGGCATCCCACACCTGTACGGTCTGATCATTGCTCGCTGAGGCGATACGCTTACCTTCAGGCGACCACGCCACGGCACTTACAGAGTCAACATGGCCTATACTGGTAAAAATATGATTACCAGTGGCGATCTCCCATACCTGCACCGCCTTATCGGCACCTGCCGAGGCGATGCGCGTCCCATCGGGTGACCACCCTATCGCGCGCACTCTATCGGAATGACCATGATAGGTGAAGAGGGTAATACCTAGCTGTGCAGCGCCTACTACAGGCGATGACAGCGGAATGTGTGCTCTGGATTTAATAGCTATAGAAGGAGGCGCTACAGACCGGTGTGCATAGAGAACTCTCGGCTGCAAGGAATTAATTTGCCTATCAGCCCACTGAGCAGCAAAGCGTTGCAATTCTTGCTTGACTACGGACATACTCGGCGGTCTTCTACCCTCATCCATATCTAACATCTGCATAATGAACGTATCAAGTTCAGTGGGAGCCAGTTGAGCTGACAAGTGGAGTGTCGCAAAACGAAAAGGCGTATCTGAGGGATCATTATTCGTGAGCATCTGATGCAGCGTGGCGCCGAGGCTGTAAATATCAGCACGGGGAGTCGTCTGTGCTTTGCCGTACTGCTCCGGGGGAGCATAGCCTGCTGAACCAAATGCCATCGTATCTTTCGTCTGCCCTGGCTTGAAGTGACGCGCAATACCGAAGTCGATCAGGTAGATCTGCCTATCAGGAGTCAACATGATATTAGCGGGTTTGAGGTCGCGGAAAATGATGGGCGGCTGGCGTGTGTGTAGATAGTCAAGAACCGTGCAGAGCTTGATGCCAATGTCAAGTACTTCTTCAACAAGAAGACGTCTC
>CATPCK010000216.1 GCA_955652655.1 uncultured Ktedonobacteraceae bacterium
AGCGATAAAGCCATCCAGTGATACCGAAAGGCCAAACAGGACTTTTCCCATGGTGTTCTCCAATCTGTGTGGATGCTCTCTATACAGAGCTTACTTAGACATCGTTTCCAGCAGTTCCGCGAGGCGCTCGTGGGAATCATTGACTCCTTCTTCCATACCGCTCTGGAGCGCGCCATCGCGGTCGGCGACCGACTGGAAAACCGATTGCGCAGTGAGCCTGGTTCTTCCTCCAGGCAATGCTTCTAAGGTGAGTGTTTCGAGACACACGTGTCCTGCTTCCGGGAGCCCTTCAAACTCGAAGGTGTCAATAATGCGCTGGGGCGCGAGCACTTCGTGGTACACGCCACGAAAGGCGAACTCATTGCCGCTCTGATCCTTGTGGATGTAGCGCCACCTGCCACCGCTCCTGGGCTCAAAGGTCTCGAGCGTCATAGTGAGCCTTCTTGGTCCAAGTCACTGGACGTAGAGCTCTGGATCGGTGAAGGCTTGAAACACCAGCTCGCGTGGCGCGTCGAATTCGCGCGTGATGAGCAGTTCTTGCTTCCCTGGTTCTGCCGTAATGGTTGTTTTGTTGGTGTTTGCCATTGGTTCTTTCTCTCCTTCCTCTGTATCACTTGCTTTCTTGCTCGTCCTGAACGCCCTTCTGTTTTTCACGTTCGAGGACGGTATCTAGTGCGGAAAAGCGCTCTTCCCACCTCTGCCTTGTTTGCTGAACCCATGCTTCAAATTGAGACAGTGTCTCTTGATTGAGGCGGTACAGGTGCTTCTGCGCGCGTTTTTCCATCACCACTAATTTTGCCTCATGTAAGGCCTTGAGATGCTGTGAGATCGCTTGTGGGCTGACAGAAAAGTGCTCGTAGATAGCGGTGGCAGATAACTCACCGCTGCTAGCAAGGATCTCTAAAATGGCTCTTCGCGTCGGGTCGGAAAGCGCAACAAACATATCCATGAACATGTTATAAAGCATTTACTTGATAAACTCAAGCCTTAAGTAGACTTTGCGCTCAAAGTCATATACTTTGTTCACTCCACGTGCTTGCGGCGCTCAGAACAGGTGCTGGAAGGAGATTTTGCGAAACTTGCTAACTTGTGAAAAAATAAAGTTGAGAAGAAGAATAGCGTTCCTTCTCGAGGAAAGCTCATTCTTCACAGGTGGAGACAAGATGAGATCGAACTTGAGATGATGTTAGAGCAATAGTATGCAAGGAGCAAGGCATGGAACCAGCAGATGTGGTCGTGATTGGGGCTGGCGCGAATGGTACCAGTACCGCCTTTCACCTGGCCAAGGCCGGCGTGAAGCGGGTGGTGGTAGTCGAGCGCCAGTATCTTGGATCCGGCGCAACTGGCAAGAGCGGTGCGCTGGTCAGGATGCATTACACAAATGAACCTGAAGTACGCCTGGCCTTTGAGAGCCTGAAGTATTTTCAGCACTGGAAGGAAATGGTGGGTGGGGATTGCGGTTTTCAGCCGCTTGGCCTGCTTGTCTTTACCCCACCTGAGTACCCGGCACACCTGGAAGCGAACCTTGCCATGATGCGCCGGGTTGGCGTCAATACGCGGACGATCTCCCCGCAAGATGCGCAGGAACTAGATCCATCCCTCTGGACAGGTGATGTGACACGGGTGGCTTATGAACCGGAGTCGGGCTATGCTGATCCTAATGCAACTATCTACTCCCTGGCTCGTGCCAGGGCGGACCTGGGCGTTACCTTTCAGTTTGAAACAGAGGTGACACGTGTGTTGATTGCTGGGGATCGAGTCAAGGGAGTCGAGACCACCAAAGGAACAATTCTGGCGCCAGTGGTTGTCATTATCGCCGGAGCCTGGGCCAATCAACTTTTTGCCCCTTTGCACATCGATCTCGGATTAGTTCCCCGGCCTGGACGTGTCAGCGTCTTTCGCTGGCCCATGGAGCGTTCCTCCAAACATATGACCTATATTGATAAGATACATCGCATGTGGGCACGTCCCATTGATGGCAATTGTACACTGGTGGGAACAGAGAGTGTGTTCGCTGAACCAGGTGATCCCAATCACTACAGTGAAGCGGTGTCGCAGGACTATATCAATGCTTGCCGTCGGCAACTCTCCCGACGTTTCCCCATCATGCGCCAGAGTGTTGTGCGAGGCAACTGGGGATGTATGCTCATGGATAGCCCTGATTCGCGTCCAATCATTGGCCAGCTGGATCAGTATGAGGGCCTTTTCTGCATGGCGGGCGATAGCGGCACCTCTTTCAAAACGAGTCCAGCAATAGGCAAGTGCCTGACAGAGCTGATTACTGAGGGAAGAGCGACAACCGTTGACCTGGTCCCATTCCGGGCAACACGTTTTGCAGAAGGAAAACCGTGGAGAGATGAATTCAATTATGGACTGGAAACCGGTACCATCTCGCGCTAGTCTTAATGTGGTATAGAGAGTGTTGTAAAAGAAAAATAGACCTGAACTCTTGCCAGGCGGATCCGGGTTATCTCTATAAGCGACGCGGCACTTAACAATGCTCGCGGACCTCGTCCATCAGCTGAGGTGTTGTACCGGATTGCCTTTGCTCTCGGGACATCCCTGGGCGCACTGATGGAGAAACAGGTGGAAAGCTCGAAAGACGAACTGACAGATATACCGCAGGGGCTGCGAAATCTGGCCTTGGCAGAAAACCTCTCAGAGGAGGAAGTCAAGATGCTCGCTCAAATCACCTATCGGGGACCTCGCCCAGATACAACTGATGACTGGAAGTTCCTTTATGAATCCCTCAAACGCAGTATGAGATTACAAGATGCATAAAAGAAAGGTGCGCACTATACTGCCCTCCATAAGACAGTACCGTGCGCACCTTTCTTGTTCAGAAGCACATGACTCGGAACGATTCGGTTCCCGACTTTATTGTCTCAGTCCGCAACTTTATTCTTTTAGTCGGCAACTTTATTCTTCGTGGACACATGTTGAACAACAATAAACTCGGGAACTATTAAAGGCCATTTTGTGCTCAAAAATTGCGAAACGTGCAACCTGTCGAAAAAATAAAGTCGGGAACTCGATGGATTTCTTTCTCGTTTTAGATCATCTTAACGTACAATAAAGTCGGGAACTCAATAGATGAGCTAGATTTGCAAGAAACCGTTGCTCTATCTGATCTTCTAATGGCGAAGGAATGGAACAGATATCCTAAGTGGCTAATACAGCCTTTGATGGGATTTTAATACTAACAATAAAGTTGCGGACTCGAACTCATCCTATCTTCTATGGATATGGGACAATGGGAGAGTTGAGTTGCAACTTCTGAACGGATATGCCTGGTAGCCAGCACAGTCAAATCACACAAAGCGCCTTCTGGCGATGAAACCAGAAGGCGCTTTGCGTACTAAACAAGGGCTTAGACAGGAACAAATCTCGTCTTAATAGGAATAGACGCATCCTCTGGGGATGCGGGGCTGATTTTGATCTCTGCTTGCAGCCCTAGTGCCCGGAGGATATCTGAGATGGTGTCCAGAGTAGGGTTTGGGTGAGAGGCGTTGAACAAGCGTGTCACGGTGGTCCGTTGGACCCCCATGCGCTCGGCAAGTTCTTTCTCACTGACATTGAGGAGCTTCCGGGCCTGTTCAAGGACCTGGAGCAAGGCAATATCGACGCTCATATCGTAGAAAGCTTCTGCGAACTCTGGATCTCTCAAATCCTCACGCAGGCGCTGATGAAATCGGCTCATGACTGTTCCTCCTGTTCAGGTAGTTCGGGGCTTATCTGATGAGTTTCCTGGTAATCCCCCCAGTAATCAGATGCCTGGTTGAGATCAGATAGTGAGGCAGGTTGACCTACCCGCTTGACGTAGCCATGCAAGAGCACGACTCTGTTGCGGTCCCCATCGAATCCGAAAAGTTCTCTGCCAAGAAATCCGTTAAAGATCGTGCGTATCTCCCACAAGCCCTTGTGATCATGACAAGGCTCGATCAGACCCCCACCAAGTTGAGGTCCATACACCTCGATGGCAGCAGCAATCGCTCTCAACTTGGCACCAAGCTTCTTGTGGTGACGCTTTAAGCTGTCCTCAAACTCTTCAGCAGGTTGTGTGGTATCTGCCTGCTCATAATATTCAACAGCCCATCTCATAGAGAGAATGTATCATATATGATACCTCTTGTCAAGCAGTTAGGTTTCTCTTCTCCAGCCATCCCTAAGTCAAAAGGGCGAAACATGTAGCGTATTCAGTGCTTATATTTCTCCCAAAGTCTCCGGCAACGGAACAACTTTATTCCCCCAAGAACAACTTTGTTTACCGGGGAACGACTTTATTTCCCTTCTACACCAGTGTAGA
>CATPCK010000217.1 GCA_955652655.1 uncultured Ktedonobacteraceae bacterium
AAAAGGCGGTATTCGCCTCTGGGGCAGTTTGCCGCAATTGGTTTAGCAGCAGTATTTTTTATGGCGTTGATGATGGGTGGGATTACATCGTTACTTCTCGCGGCACGTGATCATGTTGTAACTCCGGATCAACAAGTGTCCGTCTTTCGCCCTACCAATGTTGCAGAAGCGAGTTACACGACGAGTACTCTATACAATAACGTTGTGAGCGCCGTGGCTGATCGCGCCTCCATATATTACACGGCCTATGGGGATGGCAGCAATACAGGTTGGATGCTGGAGCAATTAGACCGCGCGACGAAGATTAGCGCGCCTTTGCTTGCTGAGGCCAGCACCAGCCCCCTGATTGTTCTGGGAAGTGCCAATGACTGGCTAGTATGGTTACAATTCGATGAACCAAAGATTTCCAAGTTTGCAGCAGTCCCAAATCATACATCATATTCGCTGACACGAACATGGAGTCTGCGCTATCTTTCCCTGGTTCCTGAAGAGGTAAGAGACAGCCCGGTTCCCAATCAACCAGTGACTCTGCACTCTGGCACCTTCGATCAGAATGCTACAACAAGTTGGATACACACACCAATTCAGGGCATCTGGTTTATTCAGAACACGTTGCTTGTCGCAATGGTTGACGAGAATGGTGTATCACACCTTGTGCGCTATCCCCTGGGAATAAATAACGATTTTAAAGCGACAGAGATCGCAAAAACAAGTCCTGAGCATATTATTACGTCACCTACTGCCAATAGCGATGGTACGCAAATCTACTGGGCAGAGGAATGGCGAAGCGATGACGCAAATTTGCACAGCAATATATGGACGCAGCAGCTGCTCGAGGCCCCGATACCATCCCATGGGAGGGTAGCACGACATAAAACGACGGTTAAGCAGTTGTTTCTCGAAGATGGCATGTCTTTCACGCCTATGGTCGTCAATGAGAATCTTTTCCTGTTAAGCACCGCTAATCTGGTAGATATACCCCAGGCAACGCCAGGCGCAACGACGGGTGCTACATCAACCATTACCCCTGTGCCAGCAGCAACCCCGAATACCAGTACCCCGCCGATGGCCACATGGGCCAATAGCAATTTCTATTCAGCGGCGCTAGATGAGGGGGTGCGAGGTACTTTAGTAATGTATCCGCTCTCTGATTCGCCTGCTATACTACCGGCGCCAGTAAGTGCTACAGGTTCCGCCTCGTCGCTACAAGCGGGTAATGATTTTGTGCTCTGGCAGAATGGCGATGGAAGTTATGGGATGTATGACGCGGTCACTAAATCCAGTCCCGTGGTTGGGGATGTTTTGAACGATGCTCATTTTCTGGCGGTGAATGGAAATACAGCGGTTTGGGCAAGCAGTAATGCAGCAAATACGACAAGTAGTGGCACCACTCCTGCCGCGACATTAGAGACCTTTAGCTGGCCAATGAAATAAGCAACCTAACCCACAATGTTAACCTCTTGGCCACTTTCTCTCTCCTCCTTGACCTCTATGACATCACAGTGGATGAGATGGAGTTTCCGCTCTATCTCGCGAATCTGAACCCCCATGGTGCTCATTTCCATCTCAGCTTTCACGTTGACCTGGTAGTCCAGGTCCGCCTTGATACGGTCCTTAGCCGCCTGACGATTCTGGCTAATCAGGACGAAAATGGAGAGAAAGATCGCCTCAAGAGAGACTGCCATCGTGAGAAATTGGAACGGGAAGGGATCATGCAAAATCTGCGGAACTGTCACGTTCAGCGCGATCCAGGCGACAAAGACCGCCAGGTTGATAAACAGGAACGGCATGGAACCACTAAAGTCCGCGATTACATCAGCGATACGTTGTCCAACTGACAGCGTCTGCTCATGCGCCTCGTTCGCATTACGGCTGACGCGCGTACGTAGGATATCGTCTGTATGCTTGAGACGGTCACCCAGCTCAGTCAGCACATCGATAGCGGCATCCGGTCGCCGGCGCAGGAAATCAAAGAACTCCTCCCGGCTTAATTCGAGCGTGACTACCTGCTCTTCGGAGGTAGCACTGGCCGAACGGGTCTCTCCAGAGAGCATGGAGAGTTCCCCGAAGAACTTTCCGGGGCCGATGACATCCAGGGTTACCTTCTTCCCCTCGGTGTCAGTCAGCCAAATCTCTATCTCTCCCCTCTCAATGACCTGGAACGTCGTTCCCTGCTCGCCAGCTTTCATACAAATCTGGCCCGGCTGATAGATACGCTCCGTCATAATGGAGCGCAACTCACCAAGCTCCTCCCGGTCCATATTGGAAAAGAGCGGTATTTCGGCGAGCAGCTGTGGTGTAACGATACTCATAATCAGTATCCCATCCTTTTCTTCGTACTAAGAGTTGAGTGTACCTTCTCTGCCCACTCGTGCAGGGATGGTATAGTGACAACTCCCCGTGGCTAGAAGCCAGGGGCTTCTCTAGCAACGCCGTACCTGCTGGTAGACGTTAACGCTAGAAGGCGGTGCCCCCGCCTGGAGAATGTTTTGAGCCGCGTTGAGATCGCGGTCAGCAAGATAGCCACAGCAAGGACAGCTATGGGTCCGAACCGACAGGCTTTTCTGCACCAGTTGGCCACACCGGAA
>CATPCK010000218.1 GCA_955652655.1 uncultured Ktedonobacteraceae bacterium
CATCGCCGCATACGAGGAGTTTTCTTTAGAGTTAAAAGGATACAATGAAAGTTCCGCCACAGAAAGCTAAAGGAGCAACAGCAGTGACAAAACATTATGGCAGCCAGAGTATGATAGCACCCCTGCGTACAGTTGTAGTGAGACGGCCAGACGAGGCATTCGCGGTAGATGATCATGTCGCGTGGCATTATACCGCACGTCCGGACCTGAGGGTAGCGCAGCAAGAACACGATGGTTTGGCGGCACTCTTGCGGCAGAGCGGAGCTGAAGTGGTCTATCACGACGAGGCGCAGCCAGGGCGGGCCGATGCTATTTTTACCTTTGACCCGGCGCTTGTGACCGACGCGGGGGCAATCATTCTCTCCATGGGGAAGCGACAGAGGCGGGGAGAAGAGGCGGCCATGGCGCACCGTTTTGAGTCAATGGGCGTGCCCATACACTATACGCTGCACGGTGAGGCACGGGCTGAAGGGGGAGATCTGCTGTGGCTCGACCACGACACGCTGGCGGTGGGACTGGGTTTTCGTACCAACGCCGAGGGGCTGAGGCAACTGGGCGAGGCGCTGGCGGCAATAGGAGCCTCGGTTCTACCGGTGGAACTACCCTACTACACGGGACCTGAGGCCTGCCTGCACCTGCTCTCGCTGATCAGTATCGTTGACGAACGACTGGCGGTGGTCTATCCTCCTTTGATGGCGGTACCGTTCTGGCAGGAGTTGCAGCGGCGTGACTTCCGGCTGATTCCGGTGCCTGACGAAGAGTTCGCAACGATGGCAACGAATGTGCTGGCACTGGCTCCCGGGAATTGCCTGATGCTGGAGGGGAACCCGCTGACGCAGCGGAAGTTGGAGGAGACGGGATGCGAGGTGGTGACGTACACGGGCAATGAGATTTCGCATAAAGCCGAAGGCGGGCCAACATGTTTGACGCGGCCAGTATGGCGGCAAGAGTGAATGAAATAAATTGATCTCAAATGATGTTACCATAAGTAGAAATACTACGGTGGAGAAGCGAGGAGGAGCCTGACTATGGAAAATTTATATGATGTTATTATTATTGGCTCAGGGCCGGCTGGATATACGGCGGCAATTTATGCCGCACGCTCCAGTCTTACAGTGCTGATGTTCCAGGGGTACCAGGTGGGTGGACAGTTGATGCTGACCAGCGATGTGGAGAATTACCCAGGTTTTGAAGAGGGTATTCTTGGTCCTCCGATGATGGAGAAATTTGAAGCCCAGGCACGCCGCTTTGGTACAGAGATGATCCCTGAAGATGTGACGGCAATAGATTTCAGCAAAAGGCCATTTACGGTGACGACCGATTCAGGGGATTACTATGGACGCACTATTATTATAGCCACCGGGGCCAGCGCGAAATGGCTGGGGCTGCCCAGCGAGGAGCGCCTACAGGGACGCGGCGTGAGCGCCTGCGCGACCTGTGACGGCTTCTTCTTCAAGAATAAGGAGGTGGCGGTCATTGGCGGTGGTGATACTGCTTTAGAAGAGGCGACCTTCCTGACGCGCTATGCCAGCCACGTGACTATTATCCACCGGCGCGATGCACTGCGAGCAAGTAAGATTATGCAGGAGCGCGCTTTCAATAACCCGAAGATTAGCTTTATCTGGGATACAGAGATAACCGAGGTGCTGGGAGAGGACGCAGTGATGGGCCTGCAACTGCACAACGTGAAAACGGGCGAAGAGAGTGTCCTGTCTGTGCAGGGAGTATTCCTGGCTATCGGTCACCGGCCGAATACCGAGCTGTTCAAGGGCGTGATCGAGATGGACAGGGTGGGCTATATTGTCCCGGTTGAGCACACGATGACGAATATTCCGGGCATTTTCGCTGCAGGGGATGTGACTGATCACCGCTATCGCCAGGCGGTGACGGCGGCCGGTGATGGCTGCCGGGCCGCAATCGACCTGGAGCGCTGGCTTGAGAGCCTGGGCGAGGATGTCGGCGTCGAAAAC
Organism: uncultured Ktedonobacteraceae bacterium; assembly: GCA_955652655.1. Lineage (GTDB taxonomy): Bacteria > Chloroflexota > Ktedonobacteria > Ktedonobacterales > Ktedonobacteraceae > UBA11361. The sequence continues at coordinate 1,971 of CATPCK010000218.1, forward strand.
TGGAACTAGACAATTAACAAGAAAGAAAGCCCGAGCAGGGCGGCCACCAGGGACAATACCGTTCAAATAGCCCATGCTCCTGGCAGAGCACCCTGAACAATGAAATGGATGCTGCAATTCCAGGAGAATACGTGCAATGGTCGAGGAGAGGTCGTTGTGCAACCTGGCGAGGGCAAGCCTCGCCACTACATTTCAAGCACGATATTTCCTACAGTATTACTTTGACGATGTCCTGGGTCGTCCAGGAGTGAAAACGATCATCTCCAGCTTTTTCGCGGTATCCCATTTCTCTCTGTGACGGTAGCTAATCGGGGAAACAATCTGTAAAGCTCATCTATATCACCTTCCACTAGTACGTTCAGGTTGAAGACGTGATCATGTCCGTAGTGGGTCATCTTTCCTCAACGTATGTCTGAGCGGCGTTCAGGTCTTTGGCAGAGAAGATGATGAGACCGATAGAACCGCTTGAAGACTTGTATTCACATGCCCATCTCAATGAAGTGACCCCCTCTCTTTTTGATTCTTTTGTATCCTGATATGCGGTTTATAAACCAACGGTCCATTTACCATACGTCAAGAGGATACCTGTTGTCAAGCCGTAGGTACTGATACACTTGAGGTATCACACTAGGAGACATGGGAATGACGCGGCTAAAAGTCAAGGAAATCGCAGAAGCTAAGCACATCAGCCAGAGAAGATTATCAATGCGTTCGGGAGTAGATATCAGGACTATTCAGAAGATTTATCGTGACCCCTACAAGATCGTGACTACTGAAACGCTTGATAAGATAGCTAAGGTACTAGGGGTCGATGCGAGTGAACTGATCGAGAGCGTACCAGATGAAAAAGCGTAGATTACATAAGTTCTTCCATTCAGGCGTGATATGCCTGGGGACCTGGTCGGCGATGGGTATACTCCCGCAGGTGATCGGTATTATCATTTGCGGCTGCAACTGATGCACACATTGCCCAATCATATCGGGTATACCGCGCTTCTTGTGGTGACGATTGTGTACTTTGGGTTGGGTACGCTGGCGATCAGGCAAGTAAAGGGGCGAGGTAAAAGAGCGGATCTGACATGCTATAATAGACCATGATTTTGAGAGGGAACTTTTTGAGCTGTACCAACAAAGGATGCCAGTAATGCTTAAGGTAATTCATTGCGATACTCATGAGCATATCTTTCGCCATCTCACGAGCCTGGAGCAGGCAAGTGAAGTGAGAACAATCCCCAACGCTCTCTTGTGGCTTGACTTACAGAGTCCATCCGAACAGGAATTAGCGAAACTTGGCCAAGAATTCCAATTGCATCCACTTGCTATTGAAGATGCTAGCCGTGAACACCAACGTCCCAAGGTGGAAGAATATGAGAGTTTTTATTTCGTCGTATTTTACTCCGTTAGTCTCAATGCAAACTCACCAGAACTAGATATCTGTGAACTTGATATGTTTTTGGGAAAGAACTACCTCATTACCGTCCATAATGGACATATCCTTGAATTGGACGAGGTAGAGCAACGTTGGACGCGGAATGCGAAACAGCTTGAATGGGGAGTTGGAGTACTCCTATATACCCTGCTAGATACGATTGTAGATAGATACTTTCCTGTAGTTGATGAGATGGTCAACCAGGCAGAAGAGCTTGAAGATCATTTATTTACCGGGGTTGTGAGGCAAGCCGCGTTCACCCAGGAACTCCTTGAACTGAGAAAGCATTTCTTAGCACTTCGTCGTATAGCGACCCCGGAACGCGATGTGCTCAACATCTTAACGAACCGTGATAACCCGATATTCGATGAACATGCCCTTGTCTACTTTCGCGATGTCTATGATCATATCACCCGCCTTGCCGACACAATCGATCTCTATCGAGATCAGCTCAGTACAACAATGGACGCAAACTTATCTATCGTATCTAATGATCTGAATAAAGTGATGCGTACCCTCACCTCAGCTTCAATTATCTTAATGGCCGATTCATTGTTAGCTGGTATCTGGGGGATGAATTTTGTGAATATCCCTGAGTTGAGGTTGCACTACGGCTACTATGGAGCTTTAGTACTCATGGCAGTCGTATCAATTCTCCTTCTTCTCGTCTTCAAGCGTCTTAGATGGTTCTAAGGAATTACGGAGATCATTTGTTGGAGGAAAATGGACCTATGATCACAGGACTTGCCGACTTTTTCAAGTTTAACCTCTGGGCGAACCTACGGGTACTCGACGCTTGCGCGAACCTTGATGACGCGCAGCTTGACGCGACTATGAGAGGAACCTTTGGCAGTGTACGCCAGACCCTGATGCATATCTGCGCCGGTGAAGAAGGCTATGTGCAGAGATTCACTGGCCGGCGGCCTGAGCCTGCGCTGCATGAGCGTGACCCCTTTCCAGGCTTCGACGAACTGCGGCGGCGGGCTCGTCAGAGCGGTGAAGGACTGATCGCGATCGCGGAACAATTCGATCCTGGCCAGGTACTTCATCTTTCCTATGATGGACAGCTCTATGCTGTCCCAGCCATCTTCGTCTTGATCCAGGCCATCAACCACGCGACTGATCATCACTCTCAGATAGCGACTCAACTGAGTCAGCAGGATGTCACGTTGCCCGAACTCGACGGCTGGGCGTATTATTTTGCGATGAGAAAGTCGGGTGTTTTTCACTGAACAGCCCTGCACTTTCTTTACGAATGCTCGTAGCGACGGTATCAATGCGCCTGTACTGTGAATGAAACATTTTTTGGAGGAGAACTCTATGACCACAATTACCGATGAGTTTATGCGGCAGATGATATCCAGGACCAAGAATTATTGCATCGTCATTTTGAAGGCTGGGCCAAAGAAGAATGAGGATGGAGCCGAAAAAATCATTTGGGAACACGGACGAAGAAATTTTGCACTCCGCGCAGACGGAGTGCTATCTGTTGTTTGTCCGATCTCTGATGGAAGTAATGTTGCAGGTGTTGGAATTTTTAATGCTCCTGTCGAAGAAGTAACAAAGATCATGGACGAGGACCCGGCTGTACAAGCAGGAGTTTTGATCAATGAAATTCATACTTGTCGAGGTTTTCCTGGAAGCTGCTTACCAGAGTAAGCTATAAACACAAGCAATTTATGATAACTGTCGAGTCTAAACTACGTTTTGTTTGTATTAAGTTACTGCTATTGCATCTCCTCGTCCATTATAACGTAGCAAGGTATTTTCCCATATGTTATACTGTATTTAATAGAATTCTTGTTCTATTCGAATAAAGAAAAGAATGTGCTAAACAAACAGATTATAAGAACCTTTTCGTACAGTTCCCATAACCATTGCAAAGGATGAAATCATATGATTGAGTTAGCGAATGCCTCGCAAAAAAGAGCCGAGGTAAACGTAAGGCAAATTGGAAGAACTGCCGAAGGTCGTACAATTGATTGGTACACTATTGAACAGGTCCAAATTGGAGCTTGGCGAGAGGAAGAGATTACCCAAGATATTTCAGGTCTTAGCCGCCCTATCACTGTATATCGCAGCTCCCGAAAGACAAACTTGATCGTTTATGATTGGCATGGAGATAAGGAAACCTTTTGTCCTCCTATGTGGTGGGACTTAGCTATTGGCTCTGGGGCTTGCGGTTTGGGATGTCGAGCTTGCTTCTTAATGCTCACGCATCGGATTAAAAGAGATCCATCCCGCCATTTGCTCTATGATAACTTAGATGACTTTTTACATGCATCTGAAAAATGGTTGCTTCATCCAAGCAGGCGCAGACAACATACTCTTGGTGTCGGAATTGATAGATCCGACTCATTACTTTATGAAGGTGTGGTTCCGCATGTAAGAAACCTGGCTCCGCTTTTCTCTGACTCTATTCGAAATCCGAATGGAAATAAGCTCATACTCTTAACAAAAACAGCAAACACCCATTTCCTTGCTGACATTCTTCCTGCTCATCGAGCAAAAATTGTAGCAAGTTTTAGTCTCAATCCAGAAAGCATTGCCGATCTTTGGGAAGGAAAGTGGCCTGATACGGGCGAACGTATCACTCCTCCTATTTCACAGCGTTTGGAAGCAGTAAAATATGCGCAGGATTTAGGATTTGAGGCTCGTGTTCGAGTTGATCCTATTTTAACTCCCGAGAATTGGGAAGAGCAGTATGCATCCTTTATAGCGGATGTAAAGAATATAGGCATTAACTTTCGCTATTGGACACTTGGCACATATCGTGAAAAAAATGCACAATTAGACGCCTGGCGGGAGCGTTGGGGGCTTCCAGCAATGGAGTGGCAGCCTTCAGAGAATGAATTAGTGAAGGATGGAACTCATCGCCATTTACCAGAAGAGCGAAGAATAAGCATCTACAGGAAAGTAAGCGCTTTAATTCGTAGAGAATTCCCTAAAGCTCGGATTAGTCTTTGCAAGGAAACTCATACAGTCAGAAAAGCTCTTGCTTTATGTAACGCAGATTGCAATTGCTTAATTTAGCTACTTCGATATTTTGATAAGAGTATTGATACCACTGTCCTTTTCAAAAGAAGCCAGGTTTTTCCTGTTTAAATAGGTCAATGCTTTATCAACTTCTCCATTAAAATAGGTCTCGTCTGCTAAGGCCGAGTAGATGTCTTTCTTCGTTTTGGATTTTCCACTAAAAAGAACATGGATTTGCCTTGCAATCTCCTCTGTTGTTTTTCTTTGTGGAGCCTGGGGTACAGGAGCCTTGTATTCAAACAATGGTAGTGGTGCCTGAGGCCCATGTTTTTTTAATTCCATTAGTTCCCATCTTAGTTCATGTTCTTGAAATCCTGCTTCCCACAGTACTTCATTCATTTTTAAAGCGCCTGTAGGGTCATGAGTGGTAAGGTAGAGATAATATATCCTTCGCTCTCTATCCGGGAAGTTAAGACCAATTGACTTTACTGTTAGCCCTGGATCAACAGAAAGAAGAGACTTTTTATAGTAGTTCATGAGTTCAAGCTCTAAGTTACCCGCTTCTATAGCCCTTTCACTTAGTGAAACATTATGATCTAGAGTTTCTTGATATAGAGCCTTTTGCCCTTCCCTCATCGGATCTGTATCGAGCGCTTTGACAATGTACTGCCACTCTTTATTACCGAACATATCATCATAATTTTGTAACAATTTCTCATCACTGGATAACTGGTTCTGTTTCGGTACAATGCCGGCCTTTTTATACAGGTCATAATACGGAACGTTGATAATAACGTCATGCCTTTGTTGGCGAACAATTTCACCAACAAAACTAAGCGGAATGCCTTTAGGACCATAGGGATCTAGTGAGAAGAAAGAGAAGGTATACCCAGACTGTGTATACGCAATGAGGTTACTTGTCATTAAGGTAGAGTCTTTTTGGAGAACAGCAATCTCACCATCTCTTAAAGAAAAGAAGTCTACCGTTTCTTGTACTCTTCTCGCCAGTCCTGCCATTTCCAAAGGTCTTTTGAGCTCATTAAAAATACTGCGCTCTTGCTCAAAAATGATCGTATTCGTGCGGATCTTTATACCCACACTTTCCCTGACCCAAGCAGCAAGTTCGTCTAATGTTTCGACTCCAATGATAGGGGAACCAAATACCGGCTTTATTTGTCTTCTTGCTACTTTATCTTCAAGTTCCCCATTATAGCGACCAAATGAACCATTACAGTCAACATAGACTAGATGTAACGGGTTTGGATTCCTTCTCCAGCCATTGATAATTATTCCTCCCCATGATTTCAAATAATCTTTTAAGATAGTATGTTTTACTTTCGTCTGTGTTGAACGTGGTTTTATTTCAGGCATGTAAGCTCTACCTCATTCCTATTTTGTTAAAGAAGCTATGCATCTAATTTGCAACGGCTGTTTGCTTCTTTGTTTTTGACAGCAATGATGCAAAAATGGGTCAAAAGAGTAAGAATCATTATGTTAAGGGAAATTCCTCGCATTGTTTATCAGTATAGCACGATGATGCTAATGAGTATATCGTTTATATTCAATTCAGCTGCATGTAAAAGATTAACACGAGTGTGGACTGAGTTCTGACGAACGAGGTATTTCTCTCTCAAAATTCCCCTTTTTTCAGTCAACTTTTTCGCGGTATCCCATTTCTCTCTGTGACGGTAGCTAATCGGGGAAACAGCCTGTAAAGCTCATCTATACTACCTTCTGCCAGTTCGTTCAGGTTGAAGACGTTGGTGTGTCCGTAGTAGGTTATCATTTCCTCAACGTATATCTGAGCAGCGTTTAAGTCCTTAGCAGAGAAGAGTATCAGACCTATAGAGCCGCTCTTCGTGTCATACTCAACTGCAAACCTCACTGAAGTGACCCTCTCTCTTTTTCCCTTGCGTCTCTTCTTTACCATGAGTGAATTCTATGGGTACCCATATCAGTGTACACACATCTCTGTACTTCTGCAAGTGTAGAGTGGCTGGTACCATCAAGGTAACAAGAAAAGATAGGTGATGGTATGACAGTGCGCTTACGGGTAAAAGAGGTTGCCAAAGAGAGGGGCTTCAGCATGGGCCGATTGTCCAGGTTATCGAACGTGGCATACAACACAATTAAGCGCATCTACGACGATAAGAACTATAGCCCGACAGTCAACACGTTGATGCGGATTGCGAAGACCTTGGACGTTTCTATAGCTGATTTGGTAGAGGATGTACCAGACGAATAGGACTGGTTTATCATCACTTCGATTCATCCTCCAGGCTTCTCCTCGGATGTAGCTACCCCCTACCTTATAGAGCTGCATGCGCTCGGTGGCATAATCCAAAAAGCGTGCTATTGCGTAGCATGCTGACCTAATTCCTTTGCCTTCTGCTCAACAGGGTCAATGACATGCTCTTTTAGCGTGTTAAGCAACATATCAATAGTCGTATAACAGTATGCTTCCAATACCCAGGGGTATCTTTTGAAGTGCTCAAACAAGCCATACTCCCTGGCTCTTGCTTGCAACAACGGCTGTACTGGAACCGATGGAAGGTTTGGTGCAATACGCTCCA
>CATPCK010000219.1 GCA_955652655.1 uncultured Ktedonobacteraceae bacterium
AGCCTGAGCAGGGCGACCACAAGGGATCGCCCCTACTATGCCACGAAACCGCATCTCAAGCCACTTCGTCCATAGTAGGGGCGATCCCTTGTGGTCGCCTATTGGCTGGTCGCACCCCTCATTTCCACCAGACCTGTCATTCGCCAACAGAGTCCCTTGTGGTCGCCCGCCCGGCCTGTTACCCTGCCAACTACAAGAGTCTCCTCTCCTACGAAACGGTTCTCTTCTCGCATACCTCCCCTGTGAGAGGGGCTTCCCCTCAACCTACAAATCGCTTACCAGTGTATTGCGCTTGGCAAACGTAGCAGCTCGCAGCGCTACAAGTAAAAACGCGTCTCTATCGGTATCTGCTAAAGCAATAGGCCATGCCATGTATTCTTCGCCAGCCGCCTGCACGATTTGCAACGTATGTCCCTGGTCGGCAGCGGCATCGGCATAGGCAGCCAGTAGCCCAATTGTGGCAAATAGCGCCCGAGCGTCATTACCAAGTCGCAGATAGCGTCGAGCTGTTGCAATTGCTCCATTGAAATCCTGCGTATCCACTTGCTCGCTCAATGTTTCCAGCAATGCCGGAGCAATTAAACCACCACCAAGGGCGGTACCGGTTGTTACCGCCGTTGGAACTGCGCTCGACTGTTGACCTAACTCTTTTTGCAGAACATTGATGTAAGAGGCGGAAGTGTAGAGCAGTGGGAGCGCTGCTAAATCCTGTACATGAGCATAGACCAACCGCACTGCCGCTGCGAAGAGTAATCCGTGTGCGGCTCGTACAAAAGCATCGCGATCACCGTCACCCACCTTCCGCATAACATCTGACGCGGTCAGGGCGATTACAGAACCTACTCCACGCGGCGTAGCTCCCCCTTTCATCAACGCGTCATACACTCCCTGGCAAATTTCTGAAGTATCAGCGTTGCTCAGAATCAGGCTGCGTAGCGACAACGCATTTGCATCTTTAGGCGCGGATAGGCGGGTACGCAGGCTTACAAGGCTATGTGCCGGGTCGCTATGAAATGATCGCACAGCATTGACCCAGCCAGGCTCTTCCGTGTGCAATGGTAGATGAGGAGTGAGCCAATGTAAAATATGAGGCGCTCGCTCTCCCCACTCAACCGCGTCAAGCAGCTGAAAACCCCGCACTGCAAATATCAACGGGTGCCCTGCATTCTGGAACGTGGTAGAGATACCATCATAGGTGCGTACCTCCATTGTGCGATAGTCCGCTCCTGTTCCATAGAGGCCAAAGAGTAGTCGCTCCACACGCGTTGCATCGTTACCATACACAGCAGCATGCATTGCATCATCAACGGTATTTCCCTCCCCCAGCTCGCTTGGAAATAATGGATCAGGATATGTAACCGGTGCCTTTTCCCCAGCCTTTAATGCTGGCGCAGTTGCCAGCAAGGCCTGGACGAGCAGTGGCAACTCTTGCACATGGCTATGTGGGTCTTCTTCGGGAAGCTTTGGCACAGCTATCGTCCAACGGCTCAGAGCTGCGGCCGCGTCAAGCGTCAAAATAGCATGCCCATCGCTATCCCCGTGGGCAACAATCAAACCTACCCTTCCAGCGAGTTCGGCGGCCGGTGCGCCACTGCGTAAAAGTTCACGTGCAATCGAAATAACTTCTCTGGCGTCCTCAGCAATTGTCGCTTCAACAAGCGCCGCAATATCGACGCTCATTCCAATCGTTGGCATATGTATCTCCCCCATCTGGCTCAATGTAAGATCAGGTGTCACTGATTTTGTAGTTCGCGAATAGCTCGCTCAATGCGTGGAATATCTGCGTACTCCTCGTCGAGGAGTTTAAACCCTCGTTCCAGATATAATTCCGCCAGTCTTGCACCCCGTTCACCTGGATCCAACGCAGCATTTGTCAGATCAAAACTGCGGTACTTCTCTGCTAAACGTCCCGCGATTTGCTGCATCTTCCGCTTTGTCTCTTGCAGCAAGTTAGTGTCGTGCCCTTCTAACGCGTACCGGGCTGTTCCTACCAGCTTCCCTAATTCTGTAAGTCGCTCACGGTCAGTCATCGTCTGTAACAATAACTCTTGCGTGTCCAGGTCGTCCAGTGGGGTATCCGGCTGGTCTATTTGATCCATCGGCGCAGTGGATGATACCTGCTCGAAGGTCAATGTATAGCTGAGGTAGAGTTGCCCATACTCCTGGCAACCCTCTGCAACTCGTTGCATCCTTGCCCCTTCGTCCTTTGGATTGATAGTACCAATATCACACAGATCATCGTCTCGACGATCAGCCAGCATCTGTAAATGCTCTAAACTGCTACCTTCCTCCAGCATTGGAGGAATGGGCATCACATTGACGTTTGCCGCTTCCCGTAGCTCCTCAGGCGGCAATTGAGCGGCCAGGAAAGAGGGGAGATACTTTGCTAACGATAACGGAGTCGGTGGCACTATACAATACGTGCAATAAATGACCCTTGGGTCATTGGTACTGCGTGCAATAAAAATAGCATGCCCTTTTGGCGCTTGTGGATTACCACGTAAGAACCGCATATCCATACCAAAGAAATCCTCTCGACAATCGTATTTGCCCTAATAGAAAGTATGCGAGCTACTTTCCTGTATCATAAGCTGTTTATGCCCACATGGCAAGCCATCATAGTAAGCAAGAGACAACGAAGCTCGTCATCTCAACCTCTTTCGCAATTGTCCGAGCCGCTTCACCAGCTCTTTATTCTCTCGTATCTCATCCTCAGTCATTTCCTCACCACTCGTTGATACTGTTTCCTCGTATGCTTTGATGTGCTGAGCGATC
>CATPCK010000220.1 GCA_955652655.1 uncultured Ktedonobacteraceae bacterium
ACCCTTGTGGTCGCCCGTGGGTGGGGATGGGATCGTCTTCCTGCAAGAGGGGAGCCAGGGGAGCAGGACGCGGGCGACCACAAGGGTCCCCACCCATCTCCACCCCACTCCCGCCCCTACGGTTCCTCCGTTCTTTTCTCGCTTCTCCCGTCCCTTTTCGCTGAGGTTGATGCCTATTGGGCGACCGCCAGGGTCGCCCCTACATTTTGGTCAGATGATAAACTTGCCAGCTTCGTAGCAGAGGTTGCCATCGGCGTAGACCTGGCCTTCGCGCAGGTCGCAGACCATGTCCCAGTGAAGCCCGGACTCGTTTACGCCGCCTGATTCGGGCAAGGACGCGCCGAGGGCCATGTGCATAGTACCGCCGATCTTCTCATCAAAGAGCGTGTCTTTTGAGAATTGCTTGATGTTGTAATTCAAGCCAAAGGCCACCTCACCGAGGAAGCGCGCGCCTGCGTCCGTGTCGAGCATGGCGTTGAGGAAATCCTGCCCTTTGCTGGCGCTGCTCTCGATCACCTTACCATCGCGGAAGGTCAGGCGTACATCCTCCACCTCGTTGCCATCATAAATGGCGGGATAGCTGAAGTGCACGGTGCCATTGACCGAATGCTCGATCGGACCGCTGAAGACCTCGCCATCGGGGAAATTCTCAGTGCCAGCACAATTGATCCACTTGCGACCACCTACTCTATAGGTGATATCGGTCCCCGGAGCGACGATATGGATTACATCGCGCTGGTCAAGAAAATCAACGATATGCTGCTGCTCTGCGCGCACTTTGAGCCATCCAGCCACGGGATCTTCTTCGTTGAGGAGACCCGCGTTGTAGACAAAATCTTCGTAGTCGCTTAACGACATGCCAGCATCCTGGGCATGCGCGTGTGTTGGGAACATCGTGCCGCACCAGCGCAGTTCACCCTTTGCCATACGCTCCAACCCATGTTTAAAGATGCCCGCGTGAGCTTCTCTGTTCATTGCTATGCGTTTAGGATCAACGCCGCTCAATTCCTTGGTGTTTCGCGAACCCCAGACCGTCAGTTCGGCGTCGTAGTACTCATCCTCCAGTTTCTCTATGGCGGAGATATGGGTCAATTGCCCGTCATTGGCTTCCTTGAAGAAGATTTCCTGCAATCCTTCTAGCTGGATATGCGCTCGGACAAAGGCCCCTGCCCGCAGCGCTTCGCGATAAATTTCCCGTATCAATGGCCCGGCGAAAGACGGGCAGACAATGAGGAATTTTTCGCCTGGCTTGAGGGCAAGTGAGTAATGCACCAGCACCTTTGCCAGTTTCTGATGTCGCGGATCTGCCATATAGGCTCCTTCTCTGTAGATAACTAGCCTTTTACGACGATTACTGGTTTAAGCCTGACTACCAGCTTTGCGAGGCCCGCGTTATGCACTACGTTTACTACTTGCTGCGCGTCCTTGTAGGCCTGGGGAGCCTCTTCCGTCAGCAGGTTTTTGCTGTGCACGCGGACCGTCACGCCCCTTGCAGCCAGCTGGTTCAGCAGGTCCTTGCTGCTCATCGACTTCCTGGCGGCGGTGCGGCTCTGCCTGCGCCCGGCTCCGTGACAGCACGAGCCGAAGCTCTGCTCCATCGAACCCTGCGCTCCAACCAGTACGAACGAGTAGCGGCCCATGTCACCGGGGATAAGAACCGGCTGGCCGACAGCGCGATACTTTTCCGGAATAGCAGGGTTGCCGGCAGGGAAGGCACGCGTCGCACCTTTGCGGTGGACGCAGACCCGCTGCACCTGTCCATCGACCTCGTACTCCTCCATCTTGGCGATGTTGTGGCAGACGTCATAGACCAGCGGCACGTCTCTGGGGCGTGTCTTGCGCCCAAACACACTCGCGAACGCCTGCCGTACTCCGTACATCAACAATTGACGGTTAGCCCAGGCAAAGTTCGCGCCGCAGGCCATGGCCGCGAGGTAGGCCTTCCCTTCTTCTGACTGCAAAGGGAGGCAGGCCAGCTGGCGGTCTACCAGGTGGAAACCAAAGTCCTGCTGCTTTGACTCTGCCAACTTGACATAGTCCTCGGCGACCTGGTGTCCGAAGCCCCGGCTGCCACAGTGGATCGTCACGACGATTTGACCAAGCTGGCCTATGCCCAGCGCGGTAGCGGCATCTTCATCGTAGATGTGATCGACCTTCTGCACCTCGCAGAAGTGGTTTCCCGAGCCGAGGCTGCCGAGCTGCTTCATGCCGCGGCGCATAGCTGTGTCCGAAACCGCGTCGGGGTTGGCTCCGGCAAGGCAGCCGTGCTCCTCGGTGACCTCCAGGTCTTCGACGAAACCGTAGCCCTCCTCGATAGCCCATGCTGATCCACGAACCATCACGCTGCGCATCTCTGCACTATTGAGGTCGCGCATACCCGCGCCCCCTACGCCCGATGGCAGGTGGCTAAAGAGTTCGTTGGCGAGCTTATCGACTTTGCCGCGTACCTGCTCATTTAACAGGTCAGTAGCCAACAGGCGGACACCGCAGTTGATGTCAAAACCAATGCCACCGGGGGACACGACGCCGCTTTCGGCACTGGTGGCGGCCACACCTCCCACGGGGAAACCGTAGCCCCAGTGGATATCCGGCATCGCGAGTGAGTATCCCACGATGCCCGGCAAGGTTGCCACATTCGCCACCTGCTGCAGCGCGTTATCCTGTAGTATCTGCTCTATCAATTCATCGTCGGCATAGACCATCCCGGGCACATGCATGTCTGTGTTGTACCGCGTTGGAATGCGCCAACGGTTGTTGTCTACACGCTCTAAGGGTATCTTTTCCTGCGAGTTGCCCATGGCTTACCTCCTGGGTTGAAATGGTTGCAGTGCTGCAAGGGATTGAAGGGAGAGTATGGCCGGTGAGGGCTTAAATGTCGAAGATGATGCGGGCTTTGTAGCCATCGCTTGTATGTTCGACAGTGGCCTCGTGCCAGGTGACAGCTTTGATCGCGCTGCTCAGATCGTGTCGCTGCATATCGTAGGGTTCCCCGTAAGCGCGGCCTTGCACGCGAATCTGTGTGATAACGTCAATCGCAAAATCTTTGAAAAGGAGGTACTCGGTATCGAACAGCACGATCAGTTCGTTGAGCCAGGCGATCAGCAACGAGACTTCATCATGGCCTGTGACGACGATCTCTCGACTGACCTGCGGGCGAAGCTGCTCTGGCGCGACCACCAGGCTTTCCATGCCCTCGGCGGCGTGGATAAACAGCTCGGGCAGGGTGGCCCCATAGGCGTGCAGACCAATATCGGCCGTATGCTCGAATACTTCGTAGGGCTTCTGCGTCATCACTATCTCGTTCGCGATAGAGTTCCAGCGTGACGAGGGTGCGTTATTTCTTTGCGCTGCATGGCTACACCTGCCTTTCACTGGTTGGAGGACAATTCTGGTGTCTTACATGATACCGAGCTTGTTGCTATTTGTCAATATGTTTGATTGTTTCACTTGTTTCACTTGTTTCATTTGTTTCATTTGTTTCATTTGTTTCATTTGTTTCATTTGTTTCACTGGTTGTTAGCATGCTTTTGGGAGTTATTGATGGGTGATTGGGGGAAGTATACTTTCCCCGATAGAGACGGACAATCTCCTGTGCATCTTGCATGCGATAGAGTATTAATCGTAGAGACGCATATTTTAGCCCTGTGAGCTCTGAAATTTCCTTTGTGTCGAGCGGACCAGTGGCGTCTTTCAACGCTCCAAGAATCTCCTGTCGTTCGAAAGATAGGTTTGTGCCAGGGTGAAGGAGTGCCCAGTTGGTGTGATGGTTTGCTCCAAGCCATTGAATGTAGGGTACGCCGCGTTCGTTTTCAACTATTTGAAATGTGAGGTTGGGGGCCATCTTGCTGAGATTGCTTTTTATGGTGGCGAAAACGCGCTTTTGCTCATCATCGGGGTCCTGTGCAACGAGTAAGCAAGTACGAGCAGAAGCGATGATGCCGATAGAGCCGGCGCCGCGATAGAGTATGTTGGCAGAGCTTCCCTTACTGAGGTGACGGATAATGAGGATGGCACAGCCGGTACGCTCGGCTAATTGCGCCAGCGGGGCAAAGACCTCTCTCACATCCTGGTCGCGAGATGAGTCGATGTTACGCCCCAGAAGGGCCGTGAGAGGGTCTAGAACAACCAGGATAGCTTTTGCGCGCTTGATCTCTATTTCCAAATCGTTTAGATCTCGTGAGAGTGAGAAAGGACGCTCGTATACGACCTGTCTTTTTTCATCAAAGCATAAAACGTTGTTGAGCAAAAGCACCTGTGACGGATCGCACCCTGCCGCTTCCATGCGGGGCTTGATGGTATCTTCCGCGCTATCTTCGGGCGCTATCAAAATAATACCGCCCTGCCTGCCAGGTGTGCCGTCAGGCATTGGGCGCCCTGTTGAGACACACGCGGCAATTGTAATAGCGAGCAGTGATTTGCCCATGCCCGGGTCGCCGTCCAGGAGGGTGATTTTTCCAAAGGGTATACGTCTTTGCCATAACCAATCAATTTGCTGTGTTTCAACCTCCGAGAGTTTGACGCTAGTTGACTGATATTCGGGTGGCCCATACTTCACATACCCGAAAACTCTTTTGAGTTCCCACTCCATTTCGCGCTCCGTAAGTTCACATCTACGCATCCCTCTGGCCATTTGGGCCATTTTTTCATTCAGTTCCTCGCATTTGTTTGTCCGGCTTGCTGTGTTGAGATCATTTTTGCTCTTGTCGGACTTGTTGACATTCACGCTAGATCCCTGCTGAGTTGCCTCTTCTTGATTAGGTGAGATCGTTGGGTCTGGATGATTTTCCATTGAAACATTTCCTTTTTTGAGGCTATAAGAGATATGGTTAAGATGCGTAGTACATGGACAGTGGTGCTGCCTTCCTCTAACTATTAGTATACTGATGGCACCAAATAATATGATCTGGTCAGGATAGAGTGGGATAGGACGACCGCTAGTTGGTCAGAGTGACCGTAAGGAGCCAAACTCCACACACGATCTACTACTACAGTGCCACTTAGTGTGTGAAATGGCTTCTGGAGTGCATTCACTTATTTGCTGATGTGAAGCGGCAACTGGCCCTCCAAGCCGCTTCACTTCGCTTTTCTCGTTGGAAGTGGGACTGGAGCATTAAGAGGCGGGTGAATAGCAGGCGACCCAATCAATATCAAGCTGTGCCGAGGCCCCGGGTTTGGCGTATGGACCCAGAATCGAGGACTCATTCTGTAAGATCCAGGACATGGGGATGTGCGGCACCCGTTTCGACGTCGTGCCTATCAGCTTTCCGTCCATAAAGAATTTCACCGAACTTGCCGTCCACTCTATTGCTGTCGTATGCCATTGTGTCCATCTGGCTGAAGTTCGAAAGGTGGCCTCGCCCGGATGGGTATAGGCACTGATGCTAGAGCCGTAGTCATTCTCGGGATAATCGATCTCATAGCCGCCGGTATAAAAAAGGTGAGCGCTCTTGAAACCGGGGTCGGCTTTGACGACTTTGAAGCGCTCAACATAGCGGCCGTACTGATGGGACATGCATTTGATGGGTACGACTGTAGCCACATGGTTATCTCCGCCAGTACTTGGCCTGAACATGGTGATGTGCAGAGCTCCGTTGCTTACTGAGACAGTATCCTCCGGGTGATACACTCCACCAAATGGAGCACCGGTGTTGCCATCTGCACCTGATTTGGCCGTATCACTCCAGGTTTTAGGATACGCCCACCAGTTGGAGTAATAGGCTCCGTACGGCTTCAGACCTCCGCAGTACGCTTGCGGAGTGTCGGTGTGGTGTTTGCAGTCACTGAAGGCTCCCAAAGGAACGTCCGTATTGAAGTCATCGGAGAATATGAGTTTCCAGCCGGATAGATCTCCGACAGGCAGAGCTTCTCCTGAGGGTGATGAGACATGAGGGGTCTGAGGGGAAGTGGGTGTCGACCCGTCGGTTGTCGGAACCGAGGTTGGTGTTGATCCGTCGATTGTCGGAAGAACAGTTGGTTTCGATGCGTCATGTGTCACGACCGAAGTTGGTGTCGACTTGTCAATTGTCAGAACTAATTGAGCCCCGACTGTTAATGTAAGAAGTACAAAAATGAATACTCCAACCCATGGTAAAATCTTTCGGAACATGATTTCCTCCTTTGAAGTGGTAGTATCCTGAAACGTGTGTAAA